>JAYSRH010000146.1:0-12603 GCA_043721115.1 Fibrobacteria bacterium
CACGAGGCTGCAAGACCGGCAGAATTTCGGATGTGATGAGTAGAATGAAGGCGGTCAGTGCTATGGCGCGATGACCTTGCAGCAATGAAATGAGCCGCAGCCACAAATTCCGATCTAGAAATCGGGCCACTTTATCTTCGTTGAGGTAATCCTGCTTTTTGGCCATGATTGGTTTAGTCCAATTCCAAGGCGGTGCTGAGTTGTTGTTTTTCCCAAACCGAGCCATAGGCTCCACCAAGTCGCACAAGTTCCGAATGGGATCCCTGTTCCAGAATTTTTCCTTCGGATAAAAACAATATGTGATCGCAATGCATAACCGCGGAATACCGATGGGAGATGATAATTAGAGTACGATCCGCAAATCGTTTCCGTAATTGTTCCAGAACCAGGCTTTCCGTTTCGGTGTCCAATGCAGACAGAGTGTCATCCAAACCGATCACCGGCGCATTGGCGATCAAGGCGCGAGCGAGACCCACGCGCTGTCTCTGACCGCCGCTCAAATTAATGCCCTTTTCCCCTAACATGGATTCATACCCCTGGGGAAATTGTTTGAGGTCACGCGATAGGGAAGACCAGTCCGCAACTTCTTCCACGGATTGGTTGGAGTAGTTGCCCTGGCCCATGAGAATATTATTTCGGATGCTGGTCGAAAATAAAAATCCATCTTGCGGGGCATAGGAAAAATAACGGATCCAATCCTTATCCTTATATTCTTCTCGTGGAATACCGTTCATAAAAAGCGTGCCAGATGGAGGTGGATAAATGCCACAGAGCACCTGCATCAAGCTGGTTTTACCGGATCCGGTTGGGCCAACAATGCCTATGGAACGGCCAGCAGAAATTTTTAAACTGATTCCATCCAAGGCCATTGGTGAGTGCGATCCGGGTCTGGCTTTTTCAAAGGCAAAAGAAAGGTTCTTCATTTCTATCGAGTGCAGAGTGGATGGGAGGTTTGCCGGTTTCGATGTTGTGGAAGCATCGGAGGAAACACTTAGCGTGGAGGGCTCCATCAAAAAAGAATTTCGCAAAGCCAAAAGCCTGTCAATGGAGACGTTGGCCCGTTGGATCATGCTGGCCACCCAACCTAAGCCTACCAGGGGAAATTGCAGCCTGAGGATGTACAAGATAGCCGCAGACAAAGTGCCTAAAGTAATTTCATCGCGTATCACCATTTTGCCACCCAACCATGCTACCAGCACCAATCCAATCGCACCGAGTGCGCCTATGGTAGGCCAAATTATGGAATTGAAATAGGCGACCTTGAGTGAAGAGTCGCGCAATTCCCGCGAGGTTTGGGACAATTTCATCGAGAACTTATCCTGCTTGCCATACGCCTTGACCACCTGGATACCGGAAATGGTATCTTGCAGAAAGGAATTCAAAGAGGACAAGTTGGTCTGGATGCTTCCGAACAATTTGTACATCCGTTTGAGGAAAATATTAGCCAGTAGCGGCATCATCAATGATGGCAATAACCCCAACCACATCAGCCGTGCATTGAGGCTCCAAAGGCACACAGTTGTATAAACCAAAAGGGAACCCATGCGTGCCAGGTGCAATATAACTGGACCAACCATGTCGCGTATGCGGTCCAGGTCATTGGTGGCCCGGGACATAATATCGCCTATGGAGTTCTGATCAAAAAACCGTTTAGGCTGTAGCATTAAACCGGAAAAGAAATCGCGACGCAATTCATATTCAATGGTGCGTGAACCACGAATCACCCAGAGTCGCTGGTAATACAAAAGCAGGCCACTCAATAAGGTGGATCCAAGAATTGCGCCCAATGGCAAATACAGGGCCTGGAAATTTTTACCGGCTTGTAAGGAATCCAAAATGATCTTCACCATCCAAGGAGAAACTTGATCAAGCCCCGTTGAGATCAGCACAAACATCAGGCTGGCCAAAATGGCTCCCCTTTGGCGGCTCAAATAGGGACGCAAAAATGCATAGCGCCCCTTGGTTTTGGATGGGGTATTCGGCCTGGCGATAGATGGAGCGACGGAGATGATAAATATAGCCTTTGGCAAAAAAAGAGGACACGCAACTACGCCCCGCATTCTGGCAGGTGTACAAAAGAAAAGTGGTAAAGATTATGGAGTCTGGAAAGAGGACATGCCGATAACGTCGAAAACCGTAACCGGCGTGCAGGTAAAACTATTGGAAAATATGTTTATCCGCGCAAAAAGTGGCCACATCCCGGTGGATCTCCAAGGCGATCAACAGGTTTATCATATCATCTTTGGAAATCGGAAATTCTCGATCAGGTCTTCCCTTCAGGAAGGGAATTTTGTCTTTGGAAACTTCGGTTCGCGAAATATGTTTCATGTGCTCACCACTCCTTCAGTTCCGGGTTCATGTTTAAACTACTCGGTATTCCACGGAAAAGCTTTAGCATTTGTTGGGTTTATTTTAGTCTTTTGCGCACCTATTTTATTTTCACATAGAACCCATCCCGAATTCCACTTTACTGATGGTAAGTGAAAGCCAAGCAACACAGCGTCGATGTGTGAACATTGACCCACCTGGAAAAGATTTTTAAGCTTTTTAATGCGGTGGGATGTCGTCCAATGGCAGGACGCCAGATTCTGATTCTGGCTATCGAGGTTCGAATCCTTGCATCCCAACCACGTAATAATTGATTAATGGCCTTTCCTGACGGGAAGGCCTTTTTTTTATCCATTCTACTCTTAGGTTTCCAGGTGGTATGATAATGCCGATGGATACCATGGCTACTGCATTATGGGATCTCTTTGAAAACCAAAGAGTTAAGGGTTTGGTCGGCGCCATGCGGCAAACCCTTTCCAAACTTGAAAAAGCGGGCCAGGCCGATGCGCAGTGGTCCAATGCCATGGGCGAAATGGCCTTACTGGATAAAGACTTTATGGGCGCGGCAAATTTTTTCCGTCAGGCCATAAACGAAAAAAGCCTCCCGAAATATGAGTTGAATCTGGGCAACGCCCTCTTTTATTCCGGTGAGTTTCAAGGCGCAAAAAAAATTCTGCTGCTATACCACGAAAATCATCCAGAAGATGTAAACGGGCTGGTGAATCTTGCCAATTGCCACCTTCAACTCAAAGAGTTATCCAAGGTAAAAGACCTGTGCAGCCTTGCACTTGAAGGCAAAATAACTAAGGCACCTTTATGGAATTGCTTGGGCCAAGTCGCCTTTTTGGAAGGTGATATTAAGCGAGCCTGGGAATATTTTAATCAAGCCTATGCCGAATCACCCGAGTATATCGATGCACTTTTTAACCGCGCCAATATGGCATATCGCCTAGCCAAAAGTGAGGAAGCTCTGGCCGATTATGCCATGTGCCTTCGCAAGGACGAAAACTACACTGCTGCCTTGCTCAATAGTGCTGTTTTACGATTTGAGAAAGGGGAGTGGGAGGCGGGAAAAGAATGCGCCAATCGGGCCTTAAAGCTGGACCCGGACTCACTGGAAGGATTACATATTTTAGGTCGTTTACACATGGGCGGCAAGGATTACCGCAGTGCCCGTGACGCCTTTCAAAAAATCCTACTACGCCATCCCGAGCACACGCGAACCTTGCTTGCTTTAGCCAAGCTACACATTCAAGAAGCGGAACAAAGCCTGGCGCTATCCCTAATTTTACGAGTCTTGTCACAAAAGGTTTTACCACCCGAGGAACGGGGCGCAGCATTGACTCTACTACTGGATCTGGGCGAGCATTCCAGCTGCATTCAGCACATTAATAAATTGCCGGAAGCCCATATTTCACCTGAGCTTAGGAAAATATTAATTGTCAGTCTCTGGAAAACTGACCAGATAAAAGTGGCCATTCAGCATTTGGAAGGCTTGTTGAAAAAAGAAGGGGAAACGGCGGGAACTCTGACCTTATTGGGCCGGATGCTAGCCGAAAGCGGGGGAGATGCGTTGGCCGAAGCCCGGTATCTTAAGGCCTTGAAATTGGATCCAGGGGCCCGTGGTGCCGCCAGCGAGCTGGCGCGTATGCACCTTTCCCGCGGGGAAGGGCAGAAGGCTGTTGCTCTCTTAGAAGGCCTCCTGTCGCAATATCCAGAGGATCCAGACTGTTATTACAACCTGGCTTGCTGTCATGCTAAAAACCGAAATTTTGATGATAGCCTCCATAATCTCAAAATGGCGCTGGAAAAAGGCTTTCAAGATCTCGATAAGATTAGCGCTGACGACGACCTCTCGTATATACGACAATTTGAGGAGTACACTCAGTTGGCCGGACAGTCCGGGCTGAACTGAGTCGGAGGCGCATATGAAGACGGTTCAAGATTGGGGATTCATTTCCAAAGAACAGGGCTTAGTAAAGCCAAAGCTGCAAGACAACAAGATATTTCATGCATTAACAACTGCTTACGAGAATAACAACCAGCAGGAGATCTACGGCGCGACAGAAAATATTGTCCGCCGCGAGCGGGAACTGTGCGAGATGGCTTTGGCTGATCTCAAGAAATTGTCGAGTGGAAAAGGTGATCAGGATGGAACCCTAAAATTGGTTATGGGCCATTACCAGAGCCGCTTGGAACTGGCCCGTGAAAAAGAGGAGAAGATCGGCCACCTCTCGGAAGATTCGCGCAAGATGACGGAAGAATACAAAAAGAGAACACAGGAACTTGCCGAAGTAAAGCGCAACCTAATGGACTCACAGACCAAACTGCGTGACCTCGCCAAAAACACCGAGCGCCTCTTGAAAAAGGAAGAAGAGTTGCGATTCATCGAAAGCAACCTTCGATCTGAACTTGAGAACAACAAAAAGAATATCATGAATGGGCTGTATGAAATAGTGACTGATTTTTCGGATCAGATTCAAGAACCCGTGGCGTCTGTTGAATCCGGATCCGCTCCAGCCATTGATGTTAAGGTTAAGCTTGATGTCGAGCCTATCACAATGCCACGTCCAGCAGCTCAGAATGACAGCTTAAACATTCCCAAGGCAGACCTTCCCTTTTACCCGACTTCCATCAAGGGAGCTGAAACGATAATGGAAACAGCCCCTAAGCCAACAGCAGAGGCCACGGGTCCGAGCAAACCCAGGCTCTTTACAGAAGGCCTTTTCAAGCGAAATGATCTGAGCCAAGAAGTGCAATTTTCAGGCCCCATTTCACCTCCTAGTCAAAACCCCTTAACGGGCAAGGAAGCCGTACTTGTGGAAAAAGCCGGGCGACTGCGCATGTTTGAACCTGGAAAATCCATGGTGAGCAAATCCATGGTTAAAACTGGAGATGGAGAAGTCATTTCCGAATATTTCTATTCACCCCTGCATCCCCGTGAAGGCCGTCATTACATTTTCAATTCCTTGTATGCCGTATCAAGCCTGCTAGGACTTAAAGGCAAAAATCTTGAAAACTTCCATGAACGTATCGAAACAGTATTAACCGACCTCTTAAGTCGACTCGAGCACAGCCAGAACATCCATTTGGAGTCCTTTTTAAGCGAAGAAATAAATATGAGCGTGCTGGCAAAAATATTGGCTGCACCCAAGCTAGAACGACCGGACCTATTTGATTCCTTGGCAACTCGTCTGCTTAACAGAATTGAATCCGTAGGCCCTGGACGAGCAGGCCTCATCGACCATCAGTTTAGGCAAATGCCTAAACCTAATTTTCCTCCTCGCCCAGGTTTAACCGCCTAATCTGCTGTTCCGGTTCTCGACTTGTGGTTTTTATGGTTTACCGTGAAACATAAGTCATTGATTTTTAAGAGAATAGAGCACATTCAATAGCGTTCGATTCAGCTAAAATTCATTTTTCAACATTTTAATATTAACTTGTTGATAAGCCGATAATAGTTCGCATAAGATATATTATGTAAACTTAAAAGTGGGATTCTGTATTTGTCGCAAATTCCTGGTTACCAACTGAATCTCCTAAACGTCTAAATATTGCCGTTTTAGGAGAAAATAAATCTGAAATCGGGTGAGCTTTGAAGTTACTCTTTAGGTACCGCTTGTGGAGTTTGGTATGACCAATAGTGATTCGCTGGACCGTAGTTATAAAGCTGGAAGCTGGGATTTGCGCAAAGAAGAACGCCGCCTCCGCCAAAATGAAATTTCATTTCCCGACCGGCGCAAAGACGAACGCCGCCTGACTATGCTGCAGGACTATTACGATATGCGCGTAGGAACGGTGAATTGGGTGGATAAACCCGGCCTGGATGAGTAGCTTTCCATCCACTATTTTTCCCTACGCCGAAACCCACTATAAGTTCAAGTTGCCCTGGTCGCCGCTGTTCAAGCGATGGCCGGAAATTTTTCTGGATGGTCCCAGTTTTTGCGTACCTGGGGTAAAACCCATTTTCTACCTGGTGATAAAGGATGCGGACTTTTTCCCCGTCACCGTTCGATCGCTGGAAATTAATCTGCAAAGCGTCGAAGGACAATCCCGGCAACAAACCATCCCATTCGAAAACCACGTGGATGCCAATTTGGTATTTCTGCCCTTAGCCATAGATTTTACAGGCTTAAGCGGCGCAGTCACATTAAACGCCAAGATTACGGTCGAAGACGAGCGCGGTAGACGCCGTATATTTCTTAACGATGCCTTTCCGGGACTCGCACCTTTCCCCCTTCGCATTCACTTGCTGGCCGAAGGTCTACCCTATCCACCAGACTGGCATGCGGGAGAATTGCATTGTCATTCCGATTACTCCAATGATCCCGTGGAGTTTGGCGCTAGCCTAAAGGTTTTACAGGAGGCTGGACAAAGCCTTGGCATCGGGTACGTGGTCTGTACGGACCATTCCTATGACTTCTACTACAACAAAAAACGGTATATGGAGCGCGTGGATCCAGATGCCAATTTTCAGGCTTATAGAAAAGAAGCTGTGGATTTAAATTCCGCGGCCGGCGCGAACACTCCCATACTCATTCCCGGCGAGGAAGTGTCCTGTGGAAACACTCGCGGAGAAAATGTGCATCTCTTGGTAGCCGGTTATTCTGAATTTCTCCCCGGCCTTGGTGATGGCGGTAGACGGTGGTTGAATAATAAACCAGACCTTAAAATTGGTGAAGTATTGGAAAAGCTGGGCGATACCCCCTGTTTTGCAGCCCATCCCCGGGTAAAAGTTGGGAAGCTGGAACGGTTGATCTTTAGACGAGGAATGTGGGACAGCGCCGACCTCGACCCTAGCGGGTCTTCGCGAGGTGTGAATGGTTTGCAATTCTGGAACGGAACGCGTAATGGCGACTATAGGGATGGCAAGCAGTTTTGGCTGGAACAACTTCTCGCCGGCAATCGCCTATCCCCTATCGGTGCCAATGATGCCCATGGGGATTTAAACCGCAGTATTGGGGTCAAAACGCCGCTCGTGTCCCTCTATCAAAACCGCAACCACCTCTTTGGCCATGTGCGCACGGTAGTCAAATCTAAAGACAAATCCATTTTAGGAATTCAGGCCGCATTGCGGTCTCGCGAGCTATTCTGTACGGACGGTCCATATTTGCATTTGGAGCTGGATAACGGTAAGGGAAAAATTCACGCCCGCTCCAATGTGGATTATGGGGATTTAAATAAGGTTACACTGCTTTCTGGGCGTAGAGGCGAAAGTCAAGAAACCGTCCTTAAGGAATGGGTATTCGAAAAATCAGGACCTATGGAATCGGTCGAAACCTTCGAGTACCCGATTGGCGCAACATATGTGCGCGCGGAGGCACTGACTCGAGGCAAACGTTTTGCTCTGTCCTCTCCCCTATATCGGGATTAGGAAATTGGTTTTCAAACCCAATTTGTCGTGCAACCAGTCCAAAGTTAATACTGCAAACCAGATTTTCTGACATGATTTAAAGGCTTGTCCTCCACGTGGATTTCCTGGCCGGCCATCACTTCCGCGAAGAGTATTTCATGGTCACCGGGGGTTGTCGTGGATCGCACTTCGCATTCTAGAGCGGCCATGGCACTGCGTAAAACAATGTTGCCAGCGGGTGTGACAAGGTAGTCCAGTCCGTCGAACGGATCTTTTTCTGCGCTGGGACTCCAGAAAGGTTTCATCACTCCCTCATTTTTGTGTCCGATAATATTGATGCAAAAGCGGCCATGCGTTTTTATCAAGTCATAGCAGCGTCGACCTGGTTTCATGGCCAAGCTCACCATTAACGGCGAGAAAGAAACTTGCTGAATCCAGGATGCCAAATAGCCTCCTCTACTGCCGTCGTGCGCGGCGGTCACTATGAAAAGTCCAGAGCTGATTTTGCCCATTGCCCGGTAAATTTCAGGGACTTCACTCATTTTATTTCTTGCCCCTCTAAGTCTTTGGTTACGATTGGAAATATTCACCTTTAATCCACTTTCGCCAAGTTTTCAAAAATCCGAGAATCGGTCTTATTCCGATTTGGACTGAAAAGGTTAATTTTCGGCTCTGGCACCTCTGCCGACCTATCCCAAAAGAGGGAATTTTTATTAATTTAAGCCTTCGCATGGCATTTAATTAACGGAGAAGCATGGCTACAGTTAAAAAAGAAAAGCCGCCCTTACCAAAGGCAAAAGTGCTCGAATTTCTCGAAAAAATGCTGGTCATCCGCCATTTTGAAGAAGCCAGCATCAAGGCCAACCAACAGAAAAAAATAGCGGGATTCCTGCACACCTATATTGGACAAGAGGCCGTTGGAGTTGGGACACTTGCCCACAAACTTCCACAAGATTCCGTCGTGACTTCCTATCGGTGCCATGGATTGGCTCTCGCACTTGGGCTCGACCCGAAGTCCGGTATGGCAGAACTTTTCGGCAAGGTCACCGGATGCGCGCGTGGCAAGGGTGGCTCTATGCACTTCTTTTCCAAGGAACATAATTTCCTCGGCGGTCACGGTATCGTTGGAGGTCAGTTTGGCATTGGCATCGGTGCGGCTTTTAAATCCAATTACAATAATGAGAATGCCGTCAGTTTCACTTTTTTCGGTGATGGAGCGACTGCACAAGGCACGATGCATGAAACCATGAATTTGGCAGGCCTGTGGGAACTTCCTGCTATTTTTATTTGTGAAGACAATCAATATGGCATGGGTACCGCCAACTCACGCGCCTTAGCGAATACCGATCTCACTGCTCGGGCTGAAGGATATGGAATTAAGGGACATACACTCAACGGGATGGATTTTGATGAAATTCATTCCAACATGGGTGAAATCGTTGCTGAAGTACGGGCGACCCGTCGACCAGCATTAGTGCATATGAAAACCTATCGGTTTTTCGGCCATTCCGTTTCTGATGCCGGCCATTACCGCACCAAGGATGAAGTGGACTCCTACAAGCAGCGCGATCCAATCCTTTGCGTCAGTCGAAATTTGATAGACACTAAGCAGATGACGGAAGAGGAATTCAAGTTGCTGACTAAAAAGGTCAAGAATTTGATAGATGAGGCTGTGGAGTTCGCGGACATTAGTCCAGAACCGGGCCTGGAAGAGTTGACCCGACATGTCTTTATGGATGATGTGGAGAGTATGTAATGGCCATTATGGAAATGAGAGAGGCTTTAAATCTAGCCTTGAAGGAAGAGATGACTCGGGATGAAAAAGTTTTCATCCTTGGAGAAGAGGTGGCGGAGTATAACGGCGCCTACAAAGTGACCAAAGGGCTGTTCGATCATTTCGGACCCAAGCGCGTTATCGACACACCCATCTCCGAAGCTGGATTTACGGGATTGGCCGTGGGCGCCGCTATGTTGGGATTGCGTCCAGTAGTGGAATTCATGAGCTTTAATTTTTCCTTGGTCGCCATGGATCAAATTATTTCCAATGCAGCTAAGATGTATTACATGTCGGGTGGATTGTTCAATGTGCCCATGGTGATGCGCGGTCCTAATGGCGCGGGCCCTCGGGTATCCTCCCAGCATTCCCACAATATGGAATCGGTGTTTGCCCAATTTCCTGGATTGTATGTCATGAGCCCATCCTGCCCATCAGATGCCAAAGCAATGCTTAAATCCGCCATCCGCTGCAATGACCCGGTGGTTTTTCTCGAGAATGAATTGTCCTATAGCTTCAAGGAAGAGGTTCCGGAAGGCGAGATTTTGATTCCAATCGGGAAGGGCGATATTAAGCGCAAAGGTTCGGATGTCACCCTCATCGCATGGTCCCGGATGATGAGTCTGGCAAAAATTGCTGCGGAAGAACTCGCCAAGGATGGCATCGAAGTCGAATTGCTCGACCCGCGAACGTTAAAACCATTGGATATGCCACTCATAGCCGAATCCGTCAAAAAAACGAATCGCGTTGTGGTCGTGGAAGAAGGCCACCATTTCTGCGGACTGGGATCCCAGGTTGCGGAAACCATCTATTCGCAACTCTATGATTATTTGGATTCACCCATTATTCGGGTGCATCAAAGCGAAAATCCCATGCCTTATGCCGCAAATCTTGAAGCGGCCACATTGCCATCGGTTGCCAAAATTATTCAAGCCGTTCGTCAGGCTATGTACCAAGTGAACCATTAATTTACGGCCCAGCTTTGGGCCTACACACGCTTTAAGGAGTGAAGCAATGCCCACCAGCATGTTGATGCCAAGTCTAAGTCCCACTATGGAAGAGGGCGTACTAGCCAAATGGCTGGTTAAAGAAGGCGATTTGATAAAACCCGGAACCATGTTGTGCAGCGTGGAAACGGACAAAACCACCGTCGACTACGAAAGTATGGATGGCGGCTACCTTCGCAAAATATTGATCCCAAATGGCACTTTGGCCAAGGTGAATCAGCTCATTGCCATTCTCACAGATGAGAATAATGAGGACTATGCCGAGTATCTCGCGAAAGCAGAAAAGAAAAGTGCGGACTTACTGGCTTCTAAAGGAGGCGCCGTCGTAAAAGCGGAAGCCTCAATTCCCGCCGCACCTGCTTTTGCCGCTTCTGCGCCAGTGCTAAAAACCCCGGACCCGATTTCACCGACTGCCCGAACTGCTACCGCCGTTGTATCTGCGGGAACGCCTTCAGGTCGCATCAAAGCCTCTCCCCTGGCCAAGAAAATGGCAGAAGCAGCAGGAATAACCCTTGAAGGATTGGCCGGTACCGGCCCAATGGGTCGAGTGATCAAACGCGATATTGAGAATTACCAACCCGTGACGGCACCAGCAGTAAGTCATGGGCATCGTACGTCAGCAGAAAAATCTTCGGATGGTCCTGTTCAACGCCCGCTATATGGATCTTTAGCCGCCGTCGGTGAAACCCAGGATTTGCCCCTCAACATGATGCGCAAAACCATTGGCAAGCGTTTGCTCGAGTCCCATCAAAACATTCCAACTTTTTTCGTGACCATGAAAATCGATATGGGTCCCCTCAATTCCATACGAGCCCAGTTGAATCGCAGCCCCGGCTACAAGGTCAGCGTGAATGACATTTTGATCAAAGCCAGCGCCTTCGCTTTGCGCCAACATCCCATGGTGAACGCCTCTTTTATGGGTGACTTCATTAGGCAGAACGCCAACATCGATATTTGTGTGGCCGTTTCCATCGAAGGTGGATTGATTACTCCGATTGTTCGCGCAGCGGATCAAAAAGGGTTGGGCCAAGTTTCCGCCGAAGTTAAAAACCTGGTCGCTAAAGCCAAAGCCGGAAAACTAGCTCCTGAGGAATTCCAAGGTGGAACGTTCACATTGTCCAACCTTGGTATGTACGGGGTTGATTCTTTTACCGCCATTATCAATCCGCCTCAAAGCGCTATCCTGGCCATTGGGGGAATTCAGCAGGAAATATTCCTGGATGGAGACAAGGTTAAACAGCGGGACATCATGAACGTGACATTAACCGCCGACCATCGCGTTATCGATGGGGCCTTGGCTGCCCAGTTCCTTTCGGGACTCAAGTCCATTTTGGAAAACCCTGTTTGGCTGATGCTTTAGGAGTATACCTTGGAAACGAATTATGATATCGTAGTGATTGGCAGTGGACCTGGCGGCTATGTGGCTGCCATCAAAGGTGCCAAGGCCGGCAAAAAAGTTGCTTTGATCGAAAAATCCGAACTCGGCGGCATCTGCCTCAATTGGGGATGCATTCCAACCAAAGCCTTACTTAAAAGCGCGGAAGTTGCCGGATATTTAAAACACGCCAATGATTTTGGACTCACGGCGGATAATATTACCGTGCAATATCCCAAGATTATCGATCGCTCACGCACTGTTGCCAAGCAAAATAGCCAGGGCGTTCAGTTTTTAATGAAGAAGAATAAAATCAGCGTGGTCTTGGGAAATGCCACACTGACTGGCAAGGACACGATTGAAGTAGTCGATTCTCAGGGTGCGAAACAAATCTTAAAAGCCAAAGCCATTATTCTGGCAACCGGTGCATCGGCACGATCCTTTCCGCAATATCCAATCGATGGTAAGGATTTCATTACCTACCGCCATGCCCTAGGATTGCGCGAGCAGCCAAAAAAGCTACTGATCATTGGCGCAGGTGCTATCGGTGTTGAATTCGCATATTTCTTCAACTGTTTGGGTACAGAAGTTCATCTTGTGGAAATGCTCCCCCAAATTTTACCGGTTGAAGATGAAGAAATTTCTAAAGCACTCCTGTCCTCTTTTAAAAAACAAGGCATTCATTGCTACGTGGGCACCCTGGTCAAAGAAGTCAAATTGACCAAACCCGGCACCATTGAGGCCAAGCTGGTAGACTCTCAAAAGC
>JAYSRH010000147.1:0-12588 GCA_043721115.1 Fibrobacteria bacterium
TGGCCTCCACGCACGGACTTACCTATCAGCAAGGACATTGCCGCAGTCTCATTATAGATGCGCAAGTTTGCAGACCATTGATTCTCGACTTCTGCAGCCAGCTTGGCCCTTGGGGCCACTCCCGAGCGTGTTGCATCCAATACGGGAAATTTCAAAATAAGTGGGGTTGTCGGCCGAATAGTCAAACCATCCCATGGCTGTAAAATGCTTGTGTCCTTAACAGCTTCCCAACTTCCCGGTCGGCCGGCGGTATACCTGTAAATGGTGGGCATGGCCGGAAGACTCGAGGCGTCCAGTACGTCCGACATTTTAATTGGGAAATTAAAGGGCAAAGAGAAATCTGTATACTGACCGACCGGTAAAGACAATTCAAAATTTTGGTAGTCTAAAGAAATGCCAGCCCCTGAAATAGCATCGTAATTCCGAGTGGAACCCGCCCAAACGGCTTGTCCAGAATCATACTTAACCGCTGAAGCAGCACTCCCGTCGAAAACAGTAAATGAACCGGCTCCTTTGCCTGTCCCTTTGTACTTCATCAAACGCATTTCGCTTCCACTCCATTTTGGTTTCCCAACTATCCTCGCCTGGCTGCCGGTATCGGCATCATCCCATGGGTATCCATATAGATTCCAGCGATTGGCCGAGAATAGTTTTTTATCCGGGCCCTGCAAGTTGGCATCCACGAAGCGACTCCGAATAAAGCTCGATGTTCGAACCAACTTTGACCCGTCAAAAATCGTAAAAACCACCTCAATACTCCGGGAAGCTTTTCTACCCGCTTCTGCATCCTTATAGGCTTTAACCATGGGAATTTGAATAGTGGCCTGAGTCAATTCCCCAGTATTGGAAACCACGAGATTGGTGTTTGAATAGGTCACGGCGGAATTAAAACCTAATGCTGAAACCGTGTCCAAATTAAATGGGCGCTTTTGCAGATAGCCTGGTCCGGATTGCGACTGCACACCTAAAGCCTTTTGGAAATATTTATAGAACCGGTCTTTAAGGGTGTCGGGTTGCATTCCAATAAGACCCGAAGAAAGCAGCACAGTTTTCACCGGATAGGTGCCAGAGAAAACACCTGTGGCGCTACCGCCTGCTGGAACCACACTCGCCATGACTAAAGGGTTGGAAGTTTTGAAATCGACACCTTTAAAATTTACAGTAATTGGAACAATACTGTCCCCGGCGATTTGAAAATTAAAGGTGGGTGGAATAGCATCTGTAACTTGAATGGTACCGGGCTCCACATCATCCGCCAACTTACCAAAGGCATAGGTCAAAGTACCACCCTTGTTGCCTTCAATTATCAGGTAATTTGTGTCCAGTACTTGCTCCAACCGCCAAGTAGAAACGTGGGTAGGACGGCCTGTGGTGGGATCTGAGGGCAGTAAAAAAAGTTCCTTACCGGTTAAATCCATTTTTGCCGGCAATTTTATCTTGGCCTGGAAGGTTAGATTCGATCCCGCTTGACCCAAAGTAGTTCCAGCGATATCCAAAATTATTTTTGGCAAAGGAGAAAGCAGGCTTAAATTGAAGGCTATTGATGTATCGATACGCACAAATTCAGGGTTTTTTACAACAACTCCCAAGGCAGCAATCGGTTCTGACATGGAGATTCGAGTGGTAAACATTCCTACCGCTGAAGTGTTGAGGTTTAGAAAAACCCCGTTGTCACTGGGACAAACTGTCTTGGATAGTGCGAAGTTGCAGGATCCAGTTTCTACGGCTATGCCTGTGGTCAAGGTGTCAGTGTAGGCATATCCTAATAGTCGGGCCCCAACTTTGAAGCGGCTATAGGCTACGTAGAAATAATATAATGTTCTTTCTTTGAGATTTAATGCGGAATCCGAAAAGGCACCACCACTTAGCTTTTTCATGGGATAGCTGTGTTGCTGCGCTTTCGGCATATCTTTTAACTGAGCCTTAGGAAGGGTATCCCACCAAATATGAATAGAATCGCTTTCTAACGAATCATAGTTTTTACTGGAAACCTCAATACTGGATTTCGAAAAGTCGTTGGCCACGGATTTAGCGGTTATTTTCAGTCGTCCCATTACTTTACTCAGGTCAATATTAACTTCCATGGCACCGACGTCCTTATTTACCGTCGGCCTGGGTTTACCGAATAGGTCAGTTAATAAATTGACACCGTAGACTTGGCCATTTGTCGACTGGGTACTGGCAGCCTGCAATGATGGACAAGGATGGATGGAGTTACAAGCAAAGGCAATGCTTAACCCATTCTCTAAGCTATCTACAAAAGCTCCGGAAGTTAGGTTCAAACTGCCAGCCTGATCATTGCTGTCCAGTGCCCCGGCATCTATTTGGCCCTGTAGCTTTGGCTGCCCGGTGGTAAAGACATTGTGATCGAGTAGCGGCTTCATGCCTGATACCGTGGAATCCAAGGGGAAGGCGATGTTTGAAAAAAAGTTATTGGCTATCACCGCGTTTAATGCCCCACCCTGCTGGGTTATGCCAACTGTACTACTGGAATTGGGAAAGCGGGTATCAGCCAGGAATGTGTTGTTCAGAATCTTGATTTCTGCTGATGCGGAATTGGAAACGAGCAATGCCTGCTTAAATCCCCATACTGCATTATTCGTGACTCGCATTTTGGCTGTAGCGCCAACTTCGACTTTTACAGCTGGACCTTCGGCGGTTTGCAGACTGCTAGAACTTCGGAAAATATTTGCATCAAGCTGAACGCCACCGGATTTAACGGATACCGCAGGGACAGGAGTGGAGCCCGCTGGCATATCAAAAACAAAACCGCGTACTATTACATTTTTTCGTGTGATTACCAATGCTTCTTTTGTAGTTGACCCTTTGAAAACAGGCCGATTAGTTTCCAATTTACCTGCAATGAAAGGCGTGGTGAGAGTGACAAGACTGGTATCGTCAAGTGTTCCTGCGGGAAAGGTAATGGCATCCATGGTTATTGCCGGACTGCCATTTTGAATCATTACTATTCCACCCGTTTTTTTGGCGGCGATAGCATTTAACGCTAAATCCAAAACGCAATATGCTTTGGCTGATGTGGTTCCATCTGCACCCGGGCAACTGCTTTTTAGAGTTACAAATATTGTATCGCCAGCTGTCGGTCCAACACTCACATCAGTGATTGCTTTACTAGGGGAGCCTGATTTACCTGGGACAAGGGGCGTAGCATAAAAAGAGTACTTGCCTTTCGGAAGCCCAGGATATGTAAAAGATGTCGATGTGCCAGTAGGAGCTTTTGTTAAGTATGTATAACCATTTGCGCCATTGTCTGCTGTAACTCGGATGGAGTCAATCGGCTCAGAACCTTTTACAACTGTCAATTGTACCTTGCCAGCTGGAAAATCACTTAATCCAGAATCGATACTGATTTTCAAGTCATTGAATGGAAAGGCAGGCACATCCTTAATCGAACCGATTACCCCATAGGTAGAAAGAATTGGTGCTTGCAAGCTATCTCTGAATTGCAACACTTTTATAAAAATTTCATTTCCATTGCGAACGGATTTTGGAATTATCAACGATGTAACATTGAGAAAAAAATCCACATAAGCAATTTTCACATAGGCATTATTCGTCGCAATCTTCAATTGAGTTGTATCATTAAACGTTGTCAGTTTTGCCGAAGTATCGGAAAAGAAAAAATAGAGATATTGTGGAGCATTGATGCTGCCATAATAATTGGGATCAAAGGTCATTTTTGAAACTTTAATCTGGCCCACCTTGACTGAATCTTTTTCAAAGGTAAGCTTACTTCCCACCACTAATCCGGATTCCAGTGGGCTGGGAGGCGCAATCACATCCGCCGCCACAAAGGCACCCGCTTTCACATTAGGATTCCAAGACTTACCTATTAAAAAAGGTTGCAGGGTCGGATTTTTAAAATAAAGAGAAGTAGGCGGTAAGCCTTGGAAGATTGGAGGTACGGCTGTCCAGTTGTTATTAAATGAACCGGAATAACTTCCGAAATTGGGGTGTTGGAAGGCAAGCGTTGGATCGGATCTGAGCTGTGTCAGTGGGTAATCTTTAATTTGAACAGAGGGACCATAGTTGGAAAAGCCTCTAGGCAGTAAGGTATTGGCAAAGGCTAACGTGTCACCGTTTAGCTTCAAAGCTGTTGCTAAACTGTTTTCGGCCAAGGCTGTACCTTTTGATCTGGAATAGGCATTTCTTAAAATGCTATCTGAAGTTGTGATGGGACTGCTAAAGGAGATCGGTGCTATATCGTCCACTTTGGCAACGAACATATTGTACTGGATATTAACTGCTGTTCCCGGGCTAGCGACTGCACTCCCCACACTTATAAACCTTGGTCCGTTACGCGAGCCAGCAAAGGTATTAGCAAAAATGTGAAATTTTCCTGTGGTTAGATATAGACCCGTGCTGAAAAAAACATTGGATCGAATTTCAACTATTTGAGCTGTTCCATGAGTAGTTATTGCGTAGGAATTACCGGCTCCATCTGGCGGTGCACGGAATAAGCTCCTTTCGACTAGAATCGTGTCGGTCTGAATATCTAGCAGGGCACCTAATGCGCTGGTGGAATTGTCCGCCGTCCAGAAATGACAATTTTCAATTTTTGATCCTTTGGCGTTTACGGTCACTGTATGGCTTGCACTGCCAATCGATTTCCGTACGAAACCGAAATGGTCTATCTGTGCTCGGTTTAAAGCAGTAACAGTAAGTAAAGTTGTTGGTCCACCCACTTTCTCCACAAAGAAAACCATGGAATCTGAAGTTTTATTTAGACTGGTTAAGACCGTAAATTTATCAGTTCTACCCGTAATATTAATCGGCGCACTGAGAATAACAGAATCTTTTAATGCAGACGCCCGTATTGATGCATCTAAATTGATGCGGACAGTTATCGTAGTGTCGATGCAGTTGATCATGACATTGTTCACAGCACCGGGAGCATCGGGATTGTACTCATGCGTCGCGGAATTAAATCCAGGTGCGCCAAGCTTTAGAACCAGGGTGGTATCAGGACAACCCGCACCAAATGCCATTTGGGCTAAAAACAGGAAGCAAGGCAGTCCCAATAAGAATTTGCGCATATAAGACGGTCCCCTTAGCATTAAGCTAACGCTGTTATAAAAATCACGACTATACCAACTCATTAAAACTGGCAAAATACCCAACACGCCTCCCATAAACACCCCAATTCAAATCGGATACTTTAGAAGCGCATGGTGAAACGCCCACGGGTGAGCCTTCCACTTTCCCAAAATGCCTCAATAATCTCGAAATAATAGCAACCTGCCTTGGCAAAAAGTAACTTTCCTTATTAATTTAGGCGCATTGGTGTGTTCGTCTAGTGGTTAGGACGCTGCCCTCTCACGGCGGAAGCAGGGGTTCAACTCCCCTACGCACTACCAGGCGGGGACGCTCTTTTTAGGAGCGTCCCCGTTCCATTTCCACTGCCGGCAAATCACTTCAATCCATGCCCTCTTTTCCGGTTCTTAAGGTCTAGCCTAATTTACCTAAAAGGTTGCGAAAAATCTGGTCAAATCCTACTTTTAGCCACGAAAATGGGTTTTACACCTCCCCTGCTTTGGCGGGGATTATTCCGCTGCACAACCGAACTCCTTATCAAACAGAGGCTTAACTGACATGGAAAATTTATTAGCCATGATTTTGGCAGGTGGCCAGGGTTCCCGACTACAACCCCTGACCAATGACCGGGCCAAACCGGCGGTTCATTTTGCAGGAAAATATCGGGTTATTGATTTTGTCCTCAACAATTTCGTGAATTCAGGCTTTTATCAAATCAAAATATTGACACAGTTCAAATCGGACTCGCTCAACAGACATGTGGCCACGGCATGGGAATTGAATAGAAATCTAAACCAGTTTGTGGACATGGTTCCGGCCCAGATGCGTATCGGCAATTCCTGGTACATGGGAACAGCCGACGCCATTTATCAGAATGTGAACCTCATCCGCGATGTGCGTCCGGACCATGTCGCCGTTTTTGGCGGTGATCATATTTATAAAATGGCCGTAAACCAAATGCTCCAACACCACATTTCCAAGGGTGCCTTGGCCACCATCAGTTGTATACCCGTTCCTCAAGACGAGGCCCGGGCTTTTGGCGTTGTTGAAGTAGACGATGATGGGCGCATGATAGGGTTCGAAGAAAAGCCCAGCCGTCCCAAACCCATGCCAGGCAGGCCAGGATGGTCCTTGGCCTCCATGGGCAACTATATCTTTAACAGCAAGTTTCTGGTCCGTGAACTTTTAAGTGACAGCAAGCTGGCGAATTCCCATCATGATTTCGGACGTGACATTCTGCCTTCCATCTACAACCGCCATCCCGTGTATACCTATGACTTTGCTGAGAATCGTATCCGAGGCGAAAACGATGCCAGCCGGGGATATTGGAAGGATATTGGAACGCTTGAAGCGTATTACGAAGCCAATATGGATTGTTGCGCGGTATCCCCGATCTTCAACATGTACAATTCCAAATGGCCGCTGCGCACCGTCAACTGGAACCTTCCTCCCGCTAAGTTTGTCTTTGGTGAAAACGATCCGGAAGGCCGAAAAGGTGCGGCTTTTGACTCGGTGGTGTGTGAAGGATGTATCCTATCCGGTGGCAGCACCAGCCATTCCATCCTTTCCCCGGGTTGTTATATCCATAGTCATGCGCTGGTTACGGACTCCATTCTTTTCCCCAATGTAGATGTGGGTCGCGGTGCGCGCGTGCATAGGGCCATCATTGAAAAGGGCGTCAAACTCCCCCCCAATTTTGAAGTGGGAATTAATTTGGAAAAAGATCGCGAGCGCTTTCATGTTACAGAAGAAGGCATTGTCGTGATCGCCAAAGACACGATCATCCAGGAGTAATTGCATTGAATCCATCCATTTTCCGTGAGTACGATATTCGCGGTTTGCATCCTCAAGATTTGAATTCCGATACCGTCCGACGCATTGCCAAGGCTTTTGGATCCGTGCTTCGGGAACGCGGCTTAAAACGCATCTCCGTAGGCGGAGATGTACGTTTACATACGCCCGAGATTAAAGAAAACTTCATCGCCGCGATCAATGAAACAGGCATTGACGTCATCGACATCGGGATCATCACCTCTCCCCTATGCTATTTCAGTGCCTTCCATTTGGACATCGATGGCTTTGCCATGATTACGGCCAGCCATAATCCCAAGGAGTACAACGGACTCAAACTCGGTATCGGCAAGCAAACGATTTTTGGATCCGATATTGTTGATATCCACCAGCGGGCGGAAAAAGGCGTATTCGCTGTCGGCAAGGGCGAGTGTAAAACCCAGGATATTACTGAAGAGTATATCCAAATGCTGGAATCCAAATTCAAGTTGTCCAAGCGGATCAAAATGGTCCTGGATCCGGCCAACGCAACCGGCGCCTTGTTTGCGTGCGAAGTCTATACGCGCATAGGTGCCGAAGTCATCAGCATCAACGATACCGTGGACGGCCGTTTCCCCAATCACCATCCCGACCCCACCATATGGGAAAACGTGAAAGAGTTGTCCGAAAAGGTTTTGGCAACCGGTGCGTTGGTCGGCATTGGTCTCGATGGGGATTCCGATCGCATCGGCGTGATCGATGAAAAAGGCGCGCTGATTCCCGGAGACCTGCTCACCTTGATTTTTGCCAAGGATATTCTGAAATCGCTTCCCGGATCCAAAATCATTTATGAGGTAAAATCCTCCATGGCATTGGAACAGGAAATCACCAAAGCGGGTGGTATTCCCATCATGTGGAAAGTGGGCCATTCCCTACTCAAGAAGAAAATGTCGGAGGAGAACGCGCCGTTGGCCGGTGAAGTCAGCGGACATGTCTTTTTTGGCGATCGCTATTTTGGATATGACGATGCCATATACGCAGGTTGCCGGCTGTTAGAAATTCTGGATAAAGCGGGTTGCGCGCCGTCTGCATTACTAGCCGGTGTGCCAAAATATTTCAACACTCCGGAAATTCGCTGCGAGTGTGAAAGCGATGAAGAAAAATTTCGAATCGCTCAAAAAGCCATTGAGTATTATTCGAAAACGGCCAAAGTGATCGATATCGACGGCGTGCGTATTTTGTTCCCGGATGGTTGGGCTTTGGTTCGGGCCTCGAATACGCAACCTAGTTTGGTCACGCGCTTCGAAGGAGCCACCCAAGAGCGTTGCGACGCCATCCAGGAAGAGATTCTCAGCAAGCTCAAAACCTTTGGGAATATTCGCATCGGATCCAGCCACTAGCTTACGGTCCGTTTCGCCTGAAGCGGATTTATGCTATTGAGAAGATCATATTTTCGATGGGAAGGTCATGACAGCGACGTGAATCATTTTTGGTCCATGTAATGGTCAGTTTCGGTAATCTTTGCCGAATTCCAATTCGTTAGAATTTTTTCCATTGAGTTCCTTGATGTCGTCCAGGGCACGGCCGCTATAATTGGAAAGACCCGTCAAAAACGCATTTAGGATATCGAAAAATTCCGGCAGCGTTTGAGCACGTAGGACTTCCGTGCGCCCGCCCTTGGAGTTGGGGAGGCATTTGAGAACCCGGGCAGCCATTTGCTTGAGCTTCCCTAAGATCCGACCCTGCCCATCCACGCGCCCTCGCCCATCTATATGGCCTGACGCGTCCAATTCTTGCCGAAGCAAATCCTGGTAGAGGGTGAATATATCGCGATGATCTTCCAAAGTGGGTTCCTGGGGCATTTTGCCCGCATAGAGATCCGCCACCTGTCCAAAGATCCAAGGATTGTGCAACGCGCCCCGGCCCACGGCCACGCCATCCACACCATAGCGTTCCAAACGGTCAAGGACATCTTCGACGCGGAGGATGTCGCCATTGCCGATAACGGGGATTTCCGATCGAGATTTTGCCAAGGCGATCAAATCCCAATCTGCCAGGCCTTTATAGCCTTGCTGTCGTGTGCGCCCATGGATGACAAGAGCCGAAGCGCCTTCGCCTGCCACCACTTTCTGGGTTTCTAAAAGATTGACGGAATCCTCATCCCACCCGGTTCTGACCTTGACCGTAACCGGAATCTTGACGGCTTTTTTAACCGCCGCGATGATGGCCTTTAGATTATCGTGATCGCGCAGTAAGCCGGAACCACCGCCCTTGCGAACGATTTTGGGGGCTGGACAGCCACAGTTTATTTCCACAAAGTCGGCACCGGACTCTTCAACCATGGCCGCGCCCCAAGCCATCCGTTCCGCTTCACCGCCATAAATTTGTATGGTAAAAGGTTTTTCCTCAGGAGCGAAAGCCATCTGCCGGCAGATTCTGGGATTGAGACGGGTGAGACCTTCCACAGTAATGAATTCGGAAACCAATAAGCCGGTGCGGCCACCGGACAAACGCGAGATGAGACGGCGGAAACTGATATCCGTCACGCCCGACATGGGCGCTAGATACACGTTCGGGAAAATGGACTTACCCCCTACCTCGTAGCTTTTGCGGATCCGGGCCGCCCGGAGGAGCAGAGCAGACTCAGGCTGGGAAACGTCCGTCATGCCGAAATCAGTTTTTCTCCCCGTAAATCGGGAACCGGCGCGAAAGCTCGCGTACTGCGGACCGGATGGACATCAGCTTATTATCATCCTTGTGGGCGAGGATGGCTTCATCGATGAGACCGGCTACTTGAATGGCTTCTGAGATTCCCATGCCTTGCGTTGTCATGGCTGCGGTACCGAGACGGATGCCGGAAGGATCCATGGCTTTGCGGGTATCGAATGGAATGGTGCTGCGACTGCAGGACATGCCCACATGCTCCAAAGCGACTTCCGCAATTTTACCCGTGATGTCCTTGCTGCGCAAGTCGACGACCATGAGGTGATTGTCGGTTCCGTCCGTGAGAATTTTATAGCCTCGGTTCATCAATTCACCAGCCATGGCTTGCGCATTTTTGATCACGTTTTTGGCGTATTCCCGGAAGGCAGGTTGTAGCGCTTCCTTGAAGCTGACGGCTTTTGCGGCATTGATATGGTCATGCGGACCGCCTTGAATACCGGGGAAAACCGTGCGGTCGATATCCTTTTGAAACTGGGCTTTGCACATGATGATGGCGCCGCGCGGTCCTCGTAAGGTTTTATGCGTGGTGGTGGTGACGATATCAAAAATCGGTACGGGATTTTCCAAAGCCTTGCCGGCGATTAGTCCGGCGATATGCGCGATGTCTGCAAAGGTCACAGCTCCAACTTCATCGGCAATAGATTTGAAAGCCTTCCAATCGATGTCACGGGAGTATGCGGAAAAACCTGCGATGATCATTTTGGGGCGCTCGCGCAATGCCACTTCACGCACTTTGTTCATGTCGATACGTTGGGTTTTCTCATCCACTTCATATTGGGAAAAACTGTAGTTGAGTCCAGAAAAGTTGACGGGATGACCGTGAGACAAGTGGCCGCCATGATCCAATTTAAGACCCAGCACCTTATCTCCGGGCTTGACGGCCGCCATATACACTGCGAGATTGGCGGGCGAGCCGGATAGGGGCTGAACATTGACATGTTCTGCACCAAACAATTCCTTAGCGCGAGCAATGGCCAAGGTTTCCATTTCATCGATGACTTCATTGCCGCCGTAATAGCGCTTGCCCACATATCCTTCCGAATATTTATTCGTGAGCACCGAACCCATGGCCTCCATTACCGCTTGACTGGTAAAGTTTTCGGATGCGATAAGTTCCAAGCCGTCCCCTTGACGAAGGGCTTCTTTGGCGATGATGGAGAAGATTTCCGGGTCGGTTTCCCTGAGGTTTTTCATGCTATTTGGCCCTTTACTGTGAGCGGGGAAAGGTAGAAAATCAGGCCCTAGGTTCGATAGGCCGCGTTGATCTTGACATAGTCGTAGCTTAGGTCACAGGTCCAATAGGTCCAGGCATGTTCCCCAAGTCCCAAGGCAAGCTGGACGGAAACCTCCGGGGCCTTCATTCTTTCCGAAAGATCCCGTTCGTCATAGACAATCGCGCCACCCTTTTCCAAAACCCGCACGCCACAGAATTCCAGAACTAATTTTTCCGGTACCAACTGAGCCCCCGCGGACCCAGCAGCAGCCAGCACCCGCCCCCAGTTGGCGTCACAGCCAAAGAAGGCTGTTTTGACCAAAGGGGAATTTGCGATAGCGCGACAAATCGCTTGGGCATCTGCCATTGAAGCCGCCCCGGAAACATCGATGGTGACAAGTTTAGTTGCTCCTTCCCCATCCCGAATAATGCTTTTCGCCAGTTCCTGCATAAGCTTAAGCAGACCCTCGTCAAAGGCAAGTTGCGCTGTCTGAGAAAGTTCGGCATACTGGACTCCCGAGGCCCCATTGGCCAGCAATAGCACAGTATCGTTGGTGCTCATATCCCCATCGACAGAAATGGAATTGAACGATTTATTTACAATGGACAGAAAGCGTACCTGGTAGGTGGCATCGAGCTCCATATCTGTCGTCAAATAGGCCAGCATGGTGGCCATATCAGGGCGGATCATTCCCGCGCCTTTGGCTACCCCACCGAGGCGTACTTCCTTTCCATCCAGGTTTAACGCGATTTGAAACTTTTTTTCAAAAGTATCCGTCGTCATAATGGCTTCCTGGAACGGAACTGCTTGGATTTCCGGCGAGAAGAGCCTGCCAATCCCTGCTTTCAATTTCTCCATTGGCAAATATTCGCCAATGACGCCCGTTGAAGAAACCATGACTTCGCCTTCCGGTTTCGCTACCTCCTTAAGCAAAGCGACTTCAGCCAAAACATCCTCATACCCGCGGGAACCCGTGCACGCGTTAGCGTTGCCGCTATTGACGAGAATATGGCTGACTTTTTTACCCGAATCCAATATTTTTCGGCAGTACAAAACAGGTGCGGCCTTTACGGAATTCTGAGTCAAGGCTCCAAAAATCTGCGCGGGTGGATGGGAGACCAAGACTCCCAAATCCGGTTTCCCCGTCTTTTTAATCCCGCAAGCCAATCCCCAGGCTTTGAAGCCTTTAGGATAGGAGACATGGTATTTTGCCATCACCACTCCTTTCATCATTCCGTTTTGCCTCAAAAAAGGCGTTTTTCACCGGAAAATATGCGAAATAGATAGGTATTTATACGCAAAAGCGGATAAATTTCTACTTATTTGACAGGTCGGCTAAAGTGCGGGTCGTGAGTGTTGACTACTTCACGAAGGTGACCTGGTTTTGTATTTCCCGAAAACCTAATGAAGAGAATGTCTTCATTGTGGGTTGTCGTCAACCTACCGTGGGCTTTATTGGCCTTTCGGTAATTAGGATTGCTTGGAGAAAATATGTCGAATCAAAGAATTCCCATGAGCCAAAAAGCTTACGATCGCCTTTGCCAGGAATTGGAAACCCTGAAAAAGGTAGATCGGCCGGATATCATCTCGGAAATTTCCACCGCCCGGGCCCAGGGTTTCCAATTCGTGACACAGACGGTCATAGGCTTTCTGGCTCATGGGAATTCTTTGATTCGGCATATCTTCTCCAAGCAATCCTAATATACCGAAAAGCCATACAGGCCTCCGGTAGGTTGACGACAACCCACAATGAAGATATTCACTCCATCAGGTTTTCGGGAAATAAAAAAACAGGTCACCTTCGTGAAGTAGTCAACACTCACGACCG
>JAYSRH010000148.1:0-4558 GCA_043721115.1 Fibrobacteria bacterium
GGAATGTCCGTTAATGGCAAAATATGATCGACCCCACCTCGCGCAACCGCTTCTTTTGGCATGCCGTATACGACGCAGCTTGCTTCATCTTGGGCAATATTTACGGCCCCGGCCTCCTTCATCTCCTTCATTCCGCCCGCCCCATCTGCCCCCATTCCTGTCAGAATAACTCCAATGGCATTTCTACCCGCAATTCGGGCAACAGATCGAAATAAAATATCCACAGAAGGTCGGTGGCGAGAAATAAGCGGGCCTGACTTAACTCTAGTTTGATAAACAGCGCCGGACCGATCGAGCACCAAGTGAAAATTTCCTGCAGCTAAAATAGCCTTGCCAGGGGAAACCGTGTCACCATCTTCTGCTTCTTTTACCTCAATGGCGCTTGTCGCATTTAAGCGGGCTGCAAAGGAACGGGTAAAATGTTCTGGCATATGCTGTACTATAATGATACCAGGTGAGTTGGCAGGTAGGCTGCTCAAGAGATATTGTAATGCTTGAGTCCCACCTGTTGACGCACCTATAGCAACAACTTTATTCGTTGTCTTAGCCATGGAAAGTTTAAATCCTGTGGCTTGAATAGGTTTTTTGTTTAATGATCCATTAAATTTTACTTGGGCAGCAGCTTTAACCTTTTCACGTATGTCCATCGCCATGTCACCCGGTGAATACGCAGATCCGGGCTTGCACATCACTTCGACCGCACCTAAATCCATTGCTGCTAAAGCCAATTCTCCACCTTTTGGAGTCAAAGAGGAAATTATTACTACCGGCATAGGATTATGCCGCATGAGCTTTCGCAAAAAGGTCAAGCCATCCATACGGGGCATTTCAATGTCAAGGGTGATGACATCCGGTTGCAAACGGACAATTTCATCACGAGCAGCATAGGGATCCGGCGCTGTTCCTACAACTTCGATTTCTGGATCAGCAGCTAGTTCACGAGAAAAAACATCCCGAATCAAGGCAGAATCGTCTACTATCAATACTCGTACTTTTTTTTGGAGTGGTGAAATAAGGTTCATTCTGAAATTTCCAGGGGTATTTCTGGAATCGCATCAATCGAAATGCGTACCACTGATAATTTACCTTCAAGATCAAAGCACAAGGAATCCGGTGAATCCGTCATTTTTTCATACTGGTCATGGGACAATGATGTTACAGTGGGTATGGATAAATCAAAAATCGGATTTTCACCAGCGATACTTGTGAGCATGTGACCACATAAAACATTTATGATTTCTTTAAGGGCATCTTCTGAATATTTAAAAACATCGGGATCATCAGCGTCTTTTCCCAAAAAATTAGCGGCTATTTCCATTTGAATTTCACTTGGAAGCGCCAAAGTCATATATCCAGAAAATGGGCCAGAAAACGAAATTTCCGTTATCATCCAGTTTATCGCTTCTGCAGGCAAGCTCTCAATGGGCGCCTCTTCCGCGAACATGAATATTTGTAATTGGAGGACTTGAGGAAATACCTTGCGTAGTTGTTCCGTGACGTCTTGCATTGCTTTATTTTCCTAATACTGATTCAATAGTGGTTTTCAGAGATTCTGGGGTAAATGGCTTTCGTAAAAAAGCGTTCACACCGCTATCCAACAGTACTTTAATACGAGTAGCACTCCCTTCAGTTGAAAGTACGATCACTGGAATATCCTTCATATCAACGTCCAATTTCATCAAACTGATCATTTCGACGCCTCCCATCACTGGCATGTTGATATCTGCAAAAACCAAATCCACCCATTCGCGGCTGAGAACAGCCAAGGCATCCTTTCCATTGACTGCGGTCAACAAACTTTTGATTGGGATACCAGCCATTTCAATCGCCTTTCCCACAATGGATCGAACTGTCTCAGAATCATCAACTATTAAAAAATTATAAGCCATAAGCGCATCTTTTTTTGTTTAAAAATTGAAATCTCATAATTCCCTTTCCACTCCGCACGACTTTAAAAAGGTTCTTCCAGAGGATAATTCTAAAGAAAGAGTTCGAGGAATACCACCGCCTACTTCTTCACCTGAAATAAGAATGTTGTTTTTCCAAAGCATTTTTTTAACAACTGTATTATTTCGCTCTCCAATATTAAAAAGACCTTTATCATCCATAATTTGCGCGCCACCGGCAACTTTAGCAACTAAATATTTTCTTTGGGCACCCATATCAAAAAGAATTTTCAAAAATGCGGTAACGCCAGAATCAATAAACATATAGGGATTCACAGATGCTTTTTCCAAATTGGATTTTGATAGAGGTAGCATGCAATGGACTAATCCTCCTATTCTTTTTACCGAATCGAATAGTGTTAGTCCAATACATGAGCCTAAGGAATACGTGACAATTAAATCTTCTTCCTGATCAGAATAACGCATATCTGCGACGCCTACTATGATTTTCATCCTTTAATTCTTCCTGTAGATGGATGGGCGAACAACTTTAAAATCGGTTTTAATGCCATTCAGACTTTCAGCATGACCAACCAGCAAGTAGCCCTCAGGTTTCAACATTCGGTAAATTTCTGACAGCAATCCTTGCCGAACATGGTTATCAAAGTAAATCATCACATTTCTACACAATACCAAGTCCAATGGGCCGGGCATTGGGAAAGGAGGTGTAGAAAGATTAAACCTTTTGAAAACCACCCACTTTCGCAGGTCAGCTTTAATTTTAAAATGAAAATCCCCAAGATCACCGGTTTTATTGAAGTATTTCCCACGAAAGGCTGGCGGAATTCCGCTTAATTTAGATTCAGAATACTCTCCCAGTGAAGCCGTTTCGAGCACTCGAGAAGATATATCCGTAGCTAATATCTTCAAATCCACATCCCGGCCGCACAAAACCTCTGCGAGAGTCATGGCTAAAGTATAGGGCTCTTCACCTGTTGAACTTGCAGCAGACCAAAATCGAAACCTTCTTTGACCCGCACTAAGCCATCCATCGAATAGCTCACGAATCAGATCAAAATGAGCCGGTTCACGAAAAAAACTAGTCACATTCGTAGAAATTGCATCGAGAAGGTGAACAAGTTCCTCTCCTGCAGGATCAGCCCGTACCATACTAAGGTAAGTTTTAAATTCTGCCATACCTAAAATTCGCATTCTTTTTCCGATACGAGAACTTACCAGTGCTTCCTTACCGTCTCCCAGGTTGATACCGCTAACATCATAAACCAATGTCCTAAATTCATGGTAAATTTTAGAATCAAGCTGCATGCTATATATTTTCTCCCGTTATGGACTTCTAGACATTTCCCTTATCCATAACAATTGAGTTCATGAGAATTGAATTCAGTTCCTGCAGCTGAAATCCATAAAACATTTGTGGGCGGAAGGATAACAGCAACCAAAACCTTGCACTGAATACTACTTTTAAAAAGCACCATCTAGCTCCTTTAACCCCTGAATTTTTAAAAGTCTTTCAACTCATCCTCATCAAGAGGGATAACCGACTCGGCATGGGAAGTACTAGAAGCCATTCTCATAGTGTCATTTTTAGCTGTAATATTTTTACCCTTACCGTTACCTACTGGAGTCCAATCATTTTTTGCGTGACCATTTACTTGTAGTTTCGGACCCATTGGTGCAAATCTTTTTGCGTTTTTATTTTTTGAATTTACGACTGACTGACTTGCAGATTTCCCAAAATTAACTGGCATACTTCGTAGACCGGTGCTATCAGAAGCCCCAGCAACAATGCTTACCAAGGTACTTACCATATCTCGGAGTTCATTCGCTTGGGCAGAAAGCTCCTCGGAAGCAGAGGCTGATTCTTCGGCATTGGCGGCATTTGTTTGAGTCAATTTATCCATTTGGGTTACCGCAGTGCCTATTTGTTCAACGCCTTTAGCCTGCTCAGCGCTGGCGCTGGCAACTTCACCGATGAGTTGGCTTAATTTATTCACGGACTCAACGGTTTGGGTTAGTATGGCGGCGACTTCTTGTGATACCGAAACACCACTATCTGAATTTTTTTGCGATTGTTCAATTAATGATGCCGTATTCTTGGCTGCTTCTGCACTTCTTTGTGCTAAATTTCGAACTTCCTCTGCCACCACGGCGAAACCTTTACCAGCATCACCTGCCCTTGCTGCTTCCACAGCAGCGTTTAACGCCAGTAAATTGGTTTGAAATGCAATTTCGTCTATAGTCTTGATAATTTTTGCTGTTTGATCGGAAGAATCCTTAATACGACCAATCGCCTCGCTCATCCGTGTCATGGCACTTCGGCTTTTTTCTAAAGCTTGACGGGCGTCATTTGCCATTACATTTGCTTGGCGGGCATTGTCACTATTCTGTTTAGTCATCGAAGACATTTCTTCCAAGGATGCGGATGTTTCTTCCAATGAGGACGCCTGTTCACTAGCGCCTTCGGCCATTTGCTGACTGCTTTGGCTAACTTCAGTTGATGCGGCAGAAACCTGGTCACTGCCTTCGGAGAGAGAAGCGATTACCTTGTTCAGAGCACTCGAAACGGACCGACTAAGCAAGATTCCAATTGAGCCGCCCAAAGCAATTGCCAGTAATAGACCAGAAATTATTCCGAACTTTGCGCTTTGAAT
>JAYSRH010000149.1:0-4557 GCA_043721115.1 Fibrobacteria bacterium
GGGTATGTGCAGGAATGTCCAGGCCCAATATCAGATAAAAACATTGCCATTCAAGCATATTGCGCGCTCGCGGGACTTCGAAATCGTGATGCTTGGGTAGGGCACCCTGAACTTGGAAACCACGAGAGTACGGAATGCCAAACAGTCGCTTTAGGAATGGGCCTGTGCCGCGATAGAGCTCCAAATCGATGAATTGAGCGAACCGACGACCTCGTAAATGAAAAATCATGGAGGAGAAGCGGAACCATAGGCGCGGGTTGATGAGTTCAAGCAACAGGCGTCTGCCGGTAACGGGTAATACATATACCCTGTCGATTTCCGGATACGTGCGGTACACTTCCGCAATTCGCGACGAGACCAACATTTCAATGTGAATATCGCCGTGGAGACGTTTGAATTCCCGAATGGCATATAGGCTGAGAATGGCATCTCCCATGCAACACCATTTGCAAATAAGCACACGGTGTTCGCCGGTTGGTTTTTGCGCCTTAGGTTTACCCTTCTCCAATATTTTAAGGATGGCCATGGATGTTTTTACAGTCATGTTTTCTAGTGCGCGGCTGAAATTATTGCTCCGGATCACGATAGCTTTGCTCCCGGAAGCAATGAAGCGAAAGCGGCTTCCAAACTATGGCCCACTGCGGATGCGCTATATTTTTTTTGCACTTGATCACGAGCTTGATTCAAATTTTCCTGGCTGGGAAAATTGTTCCAAATGCCATTCACGGCTCCAGCCATTTGCTCGGCGGAATCAAGGTTCACGGCCACCAGCGTCGGTAGGGATTGTGACAAGGTCGCCAGATTTCCGGTTCGACTTGCCAGTACCGGCAATCCGCAAGCGATCCCTTCTAAGGCTGCTTTGCCGAATTGCTCCGCTTGCCTGGCGTTTTCTGCTGTGGGTAGGATTAAGAGGGCCACCCCTTCCAAACTTTTTTCTAAGTCACTATTGTGGATGTAACCGCAAAATTCGATTCGGTCCGCTACACAAAGGTTGTGTGCCAGCCACTCTAAATTAGAACGCTCCGGTCCATCCCCGATAATGCGAAGCTGGAATCCTTGGAGTAAGCATAGGCTTTGCACCAGTAAGTGGACGCGCTTTAAGGGAATGAGTCGACCTACATAGGCGAGGCGGCGAGTATCGGAATTGGCATCCAATTGGCGTCGTAGTCTTATCCAGAGAGGAATCACCTGGACTGTACCAGTATAACCGGCTTCCATAATGCGGGCGGAGACCTCCTGGGTAGGCACAATACAGCTCGTATACGATCGAAAGGCTTGGCGTTGCAGCCAGGTAAAGGGCCAGGGAAGGTGCTTGGATCTGTTTTCCGCCGAATAGAATACCAAGGGAACGCCCAGGTTACGGGCTATGCGACTAACTTGCCATGTGGAAAGGCACCAAGGTTCTTCCCAACAGTAGATGATTTCCGGTTTTAATTTCCGTAACAGGTGATCCAATCCAATCCATAAAAAAAAGGAATTGTATCCACTGCCTAGAACGGGTCGGGAATACAGCCCGGCTGCATTGTTCACGGCCGGCGACCCGGATCCAGAATCCGAGCATTGATAGGTGACTCCTAGTGAACGAGCTTTCCAGACTTTTGGTACAATGAGGCTAACGTCAAAGGTCGACCACTCTGCAAAGGCGGCACGGTTTTCCACAGCGGCCAAGGGATGGCCAACAACGGCTAATCGTTTACGCAAGAGCTTCACCGGCGATTTCATTAGTTGTGGCAATCTGTTTTTCAGTTGAAACGGAAACTTTGGTTTCAGTCCCATTCAAATTTTCCAAGTTGGCGAGAACTTGGCGATAGAAACGCGAAATAGTGCCCAGGGTAAACCAGAAGAAAATATCTCCAGGTGGTGTGTGCAAATGTGTCCCCGTCAAGTTTAGAAATGAAATCATAAATATTAGTGTCAGCAAAAGGCGAGTGAGTTCCTGCATCTCCGGATCACGGGAAAGAGACAGAATCTTAAAACCACGATAAAATCCAACAATCAGGATGGAAAGAAATAACAGAATTCCGGGATATCCGATTTCGCCGAGCACCTGGAAATAGTAACTATGTGCATACCCAGTAGTGCCCTGACCTTTTCCAAAAGGCACGATCCTCGATTCGATGTAAATACTGGTCCAGGTGGAAATACGTTTCTGCACACTGTATTCCGCTAAGGGGTCGGAAAGGCCAGACGTGCGGTTCTTGATCATGATGTCGGTCAGATTTTTTCCGCTGCTCCTTTGTTGTGCGACAGCGGCATACTGTGGCGTGCCACTGCTTTTTAAGGAATAGCCAACTAGTCCCAAGGCCATGACTACCATGACGGCTACTTTAACCCAGGTTTTCTTGAGCCTTAAAAAAAACAAAAAGAAAAAAAGTCCGGCTATTACCGCCATCCAATTGGTTCTCACGGTGGCAATGAGGAGTGGTGGTATGCTGGCCAATACCAGTGTAATTCCCAACAGCATTTTGCGACGACCACTTTCAGTAATCCAATAGATACCCAACATGAAAAGTAGCGTCATACCGTCTGACATGGCGGCAGGGGATAGGTAGGTAGAAAAAGGTCTCACCACCCCTTCAATGCGTAGTGTGGTAAATTGGATAGAGTCGAGCCATTTTTGTTCAAATCCGGTGAAACCAAAGAGAATTTGCTTGAGGCCGTATAGGGCTGTGATCAGCAAAAGAATGGAAGCGTACAGGTACACGGCCTTGGTCTCTTTAAAAGTGGTAAGGATGTAGCTCGATCCAAAGAAAAAGAATACATAAAGTCCATTGAACTTGAATCCATACAGTCCCTCTATAGTTGAGCCATGGTTACCGATAAATACCTTGATGAAAAGCAGGGCAACATAGGAAATGATGAGCATAGACATGATGTCCTTGGATCTTTCCTTATTGATCAACCAGAGCAATATGAGCGCTATAATTAATCCGCCCATCACTCCATCAGATATGAGAAGAAGATAATCCACAGTTGGTCGTTCAGATACGAGGTAGTACATGCGGCGGAACATGGGTATAAAGAGCGGTAGGCAGAATAGATAGTAGATTCCAATCTTTGGATATTTCAAAGTCGGAATCAGAAAAAAACCAATGCAGAAAATAGCAGTTTCGACGCGCGACGGTATATTGATAAGCCGATACGCAAATAAACTGCCGGCTAAAAGTAAAAGTGGAAACATGAGGTAACGAAGCAACACTGTTTTCACCTTGTCACCCCTCCTGTTCGCGCGCAAGCTACACGGTAAAGTTCGACATAGGTGGATGCAACAGTCTTTGGCGAAAAGCGTCGAGAGAAATCACGGGCTCGCTTACTGATTTCATTTCGTGCCGATTCGTTTGTTAAAATTTCTTCCAGGACTGCTGGCAGAGATTCCAAAGGAGAAATTATCCCAGTTTCGCCATTCTGGACCAGGTATTCACTGCCAGGATGTGGTACTGTAATTACCGGACAAGAAAAGGCCATGGCTTCTATGATTCCAACTCCAAAACCTTCATAACTGGAGAGGCACAAATACACCCAACTTCGACGGTACAATGCAGCCAGTTCCTCCTGATCCAACCTGGAGCGAAATTCCACACCTTGATATTCCGCTTGGTCTTTTATGAAATGCCTATCCTGCAATGGACCAACGTAAGTCAGTGTCAATTGCGGGAATTTCGGTTTCAGGTTGCGAAATAACTCAAGCGCCATTTCACCACGCTTCCTGGACTTGAGTGATCCAATGTATAGTAGGCTGGGAGTGGGTGTTTTCGGGAAGGACGTACCATCGGGTTCACAGGGTAACATGCAAGGTATGACTCGATCTACACCTGGTAAATGAGCTGCCACGTGTGGAGAAATTCCGACTGTCAGACGGCAACGACGCGCCTCCCGTTTCTCCATCCAGTAAGATAACCCTTGCGCCAATTTCCCTTTTATATTTCGAGCATGCAGGTATTCCAGTGCGGCCGTACCGTAAAACGTCCGCACATGATTTCCGCGGTACTGGATAAATCCCCCGTCGCCGTGGATATGAATGGCATCATATCCCTGCATTGATAGCTTAGGGTACCATAGGGGATACCAGAGGCGTTTTAGAAAAGGTAGGAATTGGACCGCCACCTTAAGGCCCGGTAGTGCAATTGGAAGTACGTTATATCGCGCCTCTCGAGGCTTCAGGCTGTGCGTATATATGAAAACATCATGTCCCAAATCAGTAAGAGCGTTAGCCAAACGGTGCACCTGTATGGCAACTCCTGTGAAACTATCCGGGGGGAGATCGCGGTGCAGAAAAAGCAATTTCATGTAACGTCCGCAAGGAATTTATGCGTGAGCAAGGCTACGGCCGATGATGTGAAGTGCTTTTTGACATTTTGAAGTTGAGCCAGCAGTATGGAATGGGCATTTGCTAAAGGAAGGCTTTCGAGTAGATTATCGAGGGCTTGGGAATTGCCCTCGTCGAATGTGGTTTCTGAAAATAAGGTAAGTTCAGGAATGTGCCCGGAGTCACTGCCGAGCGCAACGCAATTACAGAGAATACCTTCGATTAAGGATCGTCCCACCTGTTCCTTCCAA
>JAYSRH010000150.1:0-12554 GCA_043721115.1 Fibrobacteria bacterium
GCATGCCGGGCAAGCTTTCCAAATTCATGGGTGATGATCTGGTAGCCGTGACCTTGTACAATGCTGCCGCAAACCAGTTTGAGGAGCGGTGGAGCACGGTGCTGCGAGCGTCCGAGTACCATGATTGTCCGGCGATTGTGATTGCGGATGCTCAGGATATTCAAAAGGTGAAGGACAATAATCCCGAGGGTTTCAAGTCGATTCACTTTATGGAGAAGCCGGTTCGAATTCCGGAGCTTATCCGGGAGCTGGAGCGATGCGCGAAACCGATTGCAGTGGATAAGAAGCGGCCTCGGGAGCGGAAGTTCTCGTTGGCGCAGATTGCGCTTAGGAATAATGCCGGAGGCTAATCGGCATCGGGTTTTGGTGATATCCAAAAGCACGGAAGTGCGCAATGAATTGGTGACTTTGCTTAGTGGGTACGGGTATTTTGTGGAGTATTGTCAAAGTCGAATGGAGGGAGTGCGGAAGTTTCGGGCGCATAAACAGCCGATTGTGATTTTGGATGTGCCGGTGCTGAGGCTCTTTCCCAAGCGGTTGTTTCGATTTATACAGCGGGTGCGAAAGAATACCATTGTGCTGATTGCCGCGCATAAGCAGGAGGAGGGTGAGGCCTTCGAAAAACTAGGTATGGGTGTTTACGATATTTTGAATCTGCCCTTAAGGACGGACTTTCTGAAACTCACTTTAAGCCGGGCCTTGGCACACCATCGTATGACTCTCGAAAACCTTTTCGTGAAAAATTTTGTTTTCTTCGGTTTATTGGTGATGCCGGTCTGGGCCTTGATGATTTTTTTGATCCTTCGTTATTAATCCCCTTGATCCTCTAATTTTTAAAGTGGTATCCTATGCCATAATGCAATTGTTTTTTTTGAAAACAGGGTTTTTTGGGGATTTGCTATGATTCTCATAAAACAAGCAAAGACTTGGGTTTACGTGTGATTTGGACGAATGGAATTGAGGCCGAGGGTGGTAGTTTGATTTTTAGACAATATTTGCATGCATCCATCATTCTTATGGGAATCCTGATTTCCTTGCCAACCAAGGCGTTTTCCATAACGCCGGAAGATCGTGCTATTATGCAGGCGGTTAAAAGTGGGCAGGTGCAAGTCACGGACGATATGATTGAAGCACAAAAGCGTCTGCACCCCGAATTCAAAAACCTGTCGAACCAAGAAATTCGCCAAAAACTGGCGGGACATCTGGATGGAGCGCGGACTGATACAGCAGATGCCGAGGCTGCATACGGACGGCCTAAGCCGAAAGAAAAATCGGTAAGCCTGGATTCAGTGGCAACTCCATCGGCAGCGGATCTTAGAGACAACCCCAAGGGCGGCCGTTTTCCAGCCGGCCTGGTTCGGTTTGGATACGACTTTTTTATCAACAATCCGAGTTCAGGGAATGGTGGTAACAATACCCCGGCACTGCCGCAATATGTGCTTTCTCCCGGCGACGAAATTCAGATCTACACGTGGGGACGGGAAAACCAGAATCAAACCATCGTCATTGATAATGAAGGCATGTTTCATTATCCGCCCTTGCAACCGATGCGTTTGGCGGGGATGAAATTTGAAGAGGCCCAGCAACTGCTCACGCGTGAAATCGAAAAGATCAATGGTGTCAAGGCTTCAGTGGGATTAGGCAAACTAAAGAGCATTCGTGTGTTTGTTTTGGGTGAAGCGGTAAGTCCTGGATCGTATGTTGTGGCGGCCGGTGCGACCGTAACTTCGGCGCTTTTTCAATCGGGTGGAATAAGCGATATCGGAAGTTTAAGAACCATTCAGATTAAGCGAGGCGGACGGATTATCTCCACCCTGGATTTGTACGACATGCTGCTTAAGGGCAGCAATCGCAGTGATATGCAATTGCTGACAGGTGATGTCATTTTCGTTCCAGTTGCGGCCATCCAGGTTGCGCTTACGGGCATGGTAAAACGGCCCGGCATTTATGAGGTAAAGCCGGGAACCAAGGTGCTGGCTGCTTTAGACCTGGCGGGAGGGCTTAGTTCCAATGCATTTAAAGGCCGGGTGCGCTTAGACCGGGTTGAAAGCCATAAGCGCAAAATCGTATTGGATGTTGGAATGGAAAAAATGGCTGGGAATGCCAATGCCACACTTCAAGATGGCGATCTGCTCAATGTAGAAGAGGTGCTGGCTCGGGAGTACGATGTAGTCTATCTGCAGGGTAACGTGAATCGCCCGGGTAGGTATGAGTACAAAAAGGGGATGACGCTCCGCGACCTCATCCCGGGTATTCAGGATCTAAAATCGGAAACCTTTTTCAGTTACGGCCACATCAAACGTTCTACCGAAGACAATCAAGGCGCTTTGCTCCTGCCCTTTTCACTGACGGATGTATTTGAAAAAAACGCAGCCGTGCCCCTCATGCCTCGGGATACGGTCATCATTTACAGCCAATACGACATCATGGACAAGCAAGTGGTCAAAATCAGCGGTACAATCAGAAAACCTGGAAGCTACTCTTTTGTCGATAAAATGCGCGTATCCGATTTGATTATTGCCGGTGGTGGAATGACAGTGGATGCCTATTTACCGGAAGCGCATTTGATCCGCCTGCTTAAGATTCAAGAAAGTGACTCGCTTTTCTCTACATTGATCAAGGTTAAGCTTTCCAACTTAATCGACAATCCCGGAGACGAGAATAATGTGGAGCTCCGGCCCTCCGATTCCTTGCTCATCTTTCCGCGCAGCAATTTTATTTTGCCCAAAGCAGTGACCATCAATGGGGCGGTAAAAAAGGAAGGTGTGTTTGAGTTGACACAGAATATGGGCATCCCGGAACTCATCAGTCAGGCGGACGGACTGGAGAAGAATACCTATAAAATGAAAATCGAAGTGGTGAGGCGCATTATCGAAAACGATAGCGTAGTGACGCGGAAAATCTACCGGCTGAATCTTACTGAGATCATGGCAGGGCGCGAGACCTTTTCGCTGCAAGACGGTGATGGCATTTACATTCGAAAAGTCGTGGATAACGGACGCAATATCGAGATGACGCTGGCCGGCCAATTTAATTTTCCGGGTAAATATATGGTCAGTAGCGGGGAAAAACTCAGTAGTGTGATTCGTCGGGGTGGCGGCTTTACAGACAACGCCTATTTGCGCGGCGCCGTGTTTATCCGTCAAAGCGTTAAAGAACGGCAATTGATAACCATCACGGAAATCAGCCGTCGATTGGAAGACCAGTCGCAAAATCTATTGGCCCAGACGACGAGTGAAAAAGATCGGGAGACGATTCTGGCTGCGGTTGCACAAAGGAAGTCCTTGATTGAAGATGTAAAGAGCGCGCCGTATTTGGGTCGCGTAGTTCTCAATTTGGATAGAGATTTGAGCTTTACCGATAAGGATGAGGATCTGACTTTGGAAATGGGGGATTCGCTTTTTGTGGGTGCTTATCCGAACATTATTTCCATAATGGGTGAAGTGTACTCGCCAACCAATGTGGTTTTTGGAAAGGACAATAATACGGTGGGTGAGTGCTTGGATAAGGCGGGAGGCGTTGGCGAGTATGGCGATGCCGGGAATGTTTATTATTTGCGTCCGGATGGGTCGGTGTTGACTCCGAAGAACACTTCATTTTTTAGGTGGCGGGCGGTGGAGGCGGGGGGATCGATTGTGGTGCCGCCGAAGGGGCCGAAGAAGGATTATTTGGATGCGTTGGCGAAGATTACGCAGATTATTTATCAGATTGCCATTAGCGTGGGTGTGGCGAAGACGGTGTTTTGATGGATGAGAAAACCAACATTCGAAGCAAACCTGGCCAAGTCGCCCCAAAGGCAACGGAAGGGGATCTGGATTTGGCGCATTTCTTTTCCATTATCTGGACTTCCAGGTATTTCATCACCATCTGCACAACAGTTACGATCATTTTAGGCGTCATATACGCTTTTTTGGCGACTCCCGTGTACTATTCGCATGCAACTATTACTCTCAAAGATGCCGGAAAAGGCGTAGGAGCTTCAGGCATTCTTTCCCAGCTCGGAGGAGTGGGTGGAATGGTTTCCTCCCAGCTTGGCCTGAACAATACCAGCTTGGACAAGATGGAAGTTATTCTAAGAGGGCATGAGCTTGCTGAAGCAGTAATCACCAATAATGACCTGCTTCCGATTTTATTCCATAAACTTTGGAATGCCAGGACCAAATCCTGGAAGACGAAGGATGAGTCGGAGATTCCGACATTAAGGGGCGGTGAAAAAGTCCTGAGGGAGAACGTTCTCAGTGTTTCGCTCGATTTGAAAAAAGGCATGATCAATTTTGGCGTGAATCTATACGACTCACTTCTCGCAAAGAATATAGTCGACTACTACTTGGTGGAGTTGAATCGAAAAATCCACGATGATGTCATCAGAGAATCGGAAACAAACCAGGAATTCCTAAATAAGCAGCTAAATAATGCCGTTGACCCCATCCTCCGGGAAAAAATACTTGAAATAATCGGAATGGAAATAGAAAAATCTATGTTGGCCACTTCTCAGTCATTCGAGATTCTAGATAAGCCTGTAGTTCCAATGGAAAGGTCTAAACCGCAAAGAAAATCGGTGGTGATCGTTTCTTTTCTGTTAGGCGTTATCCTATCGATATCGATTGTGTTTCTAAGAAGGATCGCCAGAGATATCATTTCATCCATTGTTAGGTCGCACGCCTTGGAAGCATGAATCATGTCCGTCCCATTCAACTCGAATTCGAGCTGCACCCCTTCTCAATTCAGTCCATTTCAATGAAAAAAGAACATAAAGTCATACTAGTTGGTCCACTCCCGCCTCCAATTGGTGGAGTATCTAGCCATATAGCGGGTCTTGCGAGTTTTCTTACCTCCCGGAATATAGATTGCGCGGTTATAGATGGATATCCCGAGGAAAAAGAAAAAATCACGATTCCACATGCGGAACATATTGTCTTTAAAGGCCCCTGGCGTTTCGTAAAGATCTTGTCGCATCTGTTTTTAAGGGAATGCCGGCTACCGGGAATCGTTCACTTGCATTTCTCCAATGGGATCGGAAGACTTCTCGCTTTTTGCGTGGTTTTATTTCATCCAAAGATGAAGATTTACCTTACCCTGCACAATGGTGACCAAGAAAAATTATTTAAGAATGCGTCCTGGGCGCTAAGACTTTTTTCTGAAAACATCATTCGGCGCATGGACAGGGTTTTTGCGCTTTCAAGCGAGCAAGAACGTTTCTACCTGTCGATCGGAATGTCTCCCGCGCGAATCAGCCAGTGGCCACCAATCGTAACCTGGCTAGTCAAGGGTGATGATTCACTATTACCCCATTGGTTAAAAGTGTTATTGCCGATTGAATCAGGTGGACATGAAACCATTCTCCTGACATCCGGTTATCCTCAAAAGGATTATCAATTCGAACAGTGTCTTCGTCTCTTGAATGAAATCCCGAAGACCATCCCGGTCAAGTTGCTTATAAGTCTATATGGCAAAGCCGAAAACCGGACCTACGAAGCAGAGTTGCGGCAAAGACTTCAAAAGGACCCGAGGGTCATCGTACTCGAGCCATTGCCACACGAGGGCTTTATCGCCTTGCTTTCCAAAGCCAGTCTTTATTTGCGTCCATCCAGCGTTGACAGTTTCGGTCTCGCGATAACCGAGTCGCTGAACCAGGGTGTTCCTTGTTTGGCATCAAATGTGTGCAATCGTGACCCAAGATGCATTACATTTACCGCCGGGGATTTCGACATGTTCAGGTTAAAGGCTTTGGATATTATCAATCAAGGACGTGCGGAACGGAGACGCCCTGGAATTGGCCCCATGAATAGTTCTGATTTTGACAAAATCACCCCTTTTTATCGAAACAAGGCCGAGCCGACCCATCATTCCACTTTAAGGCCAAAGGAAAAGAAAGTAGCATGTTTTTTTTCCACTGAGAAAAAATCCCAGCTTTTGAAACAGCAATACTCAATCCAAGACATCAAGATCCTACAAGATTTAGGGTTTGAAGTGAAGATCGCGCGTCGCCTAAGTGAAATTCCCTTTGGATGCGATTTGTATTTCGGGTGGTGGGCAAGCGGCAGTGTCTTACCACTAATCGTTTCAAAGCTATCGGGTAAACCTATAATCGTTGTTGCCGGAGGGAATGAAGCCCTATTCTATAGGGACTCGCTGACCGGGGAGCCTGCGGGATATTTAAGTTCGCCGATTTATAAGAAGATTGCGACAAGACTGACATTGAAAACATCCACGGTCATCCTGGTGGTATCGGATTTCATGAAGAACGGGGTAGAAAGACTGTGCGGAAGGCCCGTTACCGTTGTCTATAATTCAATAGACACAGACCAGTTCAACGAGTCGGCGAAAACCCGGAACTTCATCACCATGATTTTCAATTTCGATCAGCGAGTAGTACAGTTGAAGCGCGGTGAGGTGTTCCTTCGTGCCATTCCATTGATACTCAAAGAGTTTCCTTCGCAGAAATTTGTCATTATTGGCAAACCGGGAAATGCAAGTGTTCGCATTGAGCGATTATTGGATAATTTAGGGATTAAGCATTGCGTTAACGTTATTGGGGTCATTCCCAACACCGACATGGTGGCTTGGATGCAGGCGTCCAAGGCTTATGTGCAGATTAGCGATACCGAGACTTTTGGAGTCGCAATTGGAGAAGCCTTAAGCTGCAAAACACCGGTAGTGGTAAGCCGTAATGGAGCAATACCCGAATTGGTAGGCGATTGCGGCGTATATGTAGACCATGATGATCCACAATCCGTGGCGGATGGAGTCATTTCGATTTTGAAAATGAATCCAGAAGCGCTTAAAGAATTGGGCGATCGTTCACGCAAACGAATCCTCGCTTCATTTTCATATACTCGCCGCAGGGACTCGATCGAGAAAATATTATTAAGCATTGGGGTCACAGGTAAAGCACGTCCTTACCAGATCTGTGAAAATTGCGTGATGGACACCAGCGATTCCAGTATTTCATTCGACAAAAAAGGCGTTTGCGATCATTGCAATGGGTTCCGTACCGATGTTTTATCGAACTGGTACCCCAACGATGCCGGTAAGGAAATCTTTCGAACGCAGGTCAAAAAAATCAAGAGGTCGGGGAAGGGTAAGCCTTTTGATTGCATAATCGGAATGAGTGGCGGTTTAGATAGTTCCTTTTTGCTCCACCTTGCGGTTACCGAGTTTGGACTTAGACCGCTTGTTTTTCATGTTGATGGCGGGTGGAACACGGACATCGCTGTAAACAATATCCAAGTGCTTGTGGAAAAGCTCGGGCTTGATTTGTACACGGAGGTAATCAATTGGGAGGAGATGCGGAACCTTCAGTTATCGTTTTTCAAGTCCGGGGTGCCGCATCTGGATGTGCCGCAAGATCACGCTTTTTTTGCCACACTTTATCATTTCGCCAATAAGCACAATATCAAATACATTCTTAATGGTGGTAATTTCGCAACAGAGTGTGTCCGTAATCCGAAGGAGTGGCTGTACTATGGATCGGATATGGCACAGTTGCGCGATATTCACCGTCAATTTGGTACCCGTCAGCTTGAGTCTTACCCTTTCAGTAGCGTCTTTTTTCATAAAATCTACCTGAGGTATTTTCGTAGAATCAAGGTTGTAAAACCACTCAATTACTTGCCTTACACCAAGGAGAATGCTACCGAGGTACTTAGCAGGGTTTACGGCTGGAGAGCCTACCCACAAAAACATTTCGAGTCTAGATTTACCCGTTTTTACGAGGGGTACTGGTTGCCAACCCGCTTTGGATTTGATACCAGGCGAGTGCAGTACTCCAGCTTAATTCTGACAGGCCAAATGTCACGTGATTTCGCCCTGGCATTATTATTGAAACCTGCACACGACCCCAAAACAATCGATGAGGATTTCGAGTACATCGCGACAAAAATCGGCATTAGTGTGAATGAGTTACGGCAATATCATGAAATGCCGAAAAAATCCTATCGAGACTACAAAAATCAAGAGCGCTTTTTTGACCTTGGCGCCAGTGTGCTTAAGCTTCTAGGTGTAGAAAGATCCGTTAAGCGATGATTGCCATTGTTAAATATGGCTCAGGCAATATCGGCGCAATCGCCAATATTTACAAACAATTGAAAATTCCTTACGTCGTCAGCAATGATATCGCGGAGCTGGCAAAAGCCGATAGCTATATCATTCCGGGTGTCGGGGCATTTGATCCCACAATGGAACAACTTAAGAATTCCGGATTGCTCGAGCTTCTCAATGAGGAGGTGCTGGGAAATGGTAAGAAGGTCCTGGGAATTTGCGTCGGCATGCAGATTTTGGCCGAGGGAAGCGAGGAAGGTCGACTATCGGGATTGGGGTGGATCCCCGGGAAGGTGCGAAAGATTGATGCAACTTTGCTCCCACCTGGCCCGAAGTTGCCCCATATGGGATGGAACTCCATAAATTTATCGAGTTCCGGCAATAGGATTTTCACTGGTATTGATTCGACGCGCGGGTTCTATTTTTTGCACAACTATTTCTTCGATGCTTCAGATTCAGAAAACGTTATTGCAACGGTGAATTATGGGAATGATATCCCCTGTGCCGTAGTCCGATCCAATATCTTTGGCGTCCAATTCCACCCGGAAAAGAGCCACTCCAATGGAGTTAACATCTTTAAAAACTTTGCCGAGCTTTCCTGATGCTTCGATCACGCATAACTCCGTGTTTACTTTTGCGTGATGGCGGTCTGGTCAAGACCAAGCAGTTCAAGGAACCAAAATACGTTGGGGACCCTTTGAATGCCGTAAAAATATTCAACGAGAAGGAAGTCGATGAGCTTATGTTCATTGACATCGATTCAACTGTTCGGAATTCGGATCCAAACCTAAAGCTTCTCAGAAATCTTGCCGTCGAGTGCCGCATGCCGCTTAGCTATGGCGGCGGAATTACCCGCGCACAACAAGCAGAGCAGATAATAGCACTGGGTATCGAAAAAGTTAGCGTTAGTTCGGCTGCATTGATGCGACCGGCCTTAATTCATGAAATGTCCGATGCGGTTGGTTCTCAAAGTGTTGTTGTGACTATAGATGTGCGCAAGAATAAGTTATTCGGAGGATACACCATATACACTCACAATGGGCTCGAAAAATCCAAATATGATTTAGTCGAATTTTGCCAAAAGGCAATTGAGTTAGGTGCTGGTGAAATCGTCATAAATTCGATTGATAGAGACGGCGAGATGGCAGGGTACAACCTGGATCTTGCCAAGCAAATTCGGTTTGCGGTTACCTCACCATTGTCGTTTTTGGGCGGAGCAGGCAGCACCGAGCATATGCAGCAATTAATAGATGCCGTTGGCGTTGTCGGTGCAGCAGCGGGCAGCATGTTCGTTTTTAAGGGCCCTTATCGCGCCGTATTGATTAGCTATGCCCGTCCAGAGAGGTTGATTTGAAGCCAATTGTTTTTTTTTCAATGAGTAATGGTTGGGGAATTCGCAATTTTGTCAATACAGGTATTTTCGCTGCCGTCTCCGAATTTGCCGAAATTGTTGTAGCGGCCTCTCATAGTCAACATTCCTATTTTCAAAAACTCGAGGCTAATGGTTCGATTTCCAAGCTGATTTTCCTTCCGAAAGAAGAATCGCGATTTTGGAGAATAGTAAGGCAGTCGAAAAAGGGAATTCTCCAAGCAAAGCACGGTATTAGTACTGCAAAGATAAAATCCTCTGTTAGTGCTTCTAATCCTCTTACTCGCTCTATTCGCATGGCCGGGTGGAGAGTCGCTGGTTTGGTTGCGGGTCGTTGGCAGATTGACTTGATCGAAGCATTCGAAAGGCGATTCAAGCTAATCGACCAACCCAGTCTGGAACATCCGCCGTGCGTACTGGTTACTTGCGAGCCATTCGATAATCGGGACATTCAACTTCAGCGAACTATGCACAAAATTGGAGTGCCTTCAATTACAATAATTCCAAGTTGGGACAATCCCTCGACAAAGGGGTGTATTTTAACAGATGCTGGAATTTACCTGGTTTGGGGTGAGCAACAAAAAGAGGAGCTTCTCAATTTCTACCCAGGCCTTGATCCCTCTCGAGTTAGAATATCGGGTATACCACAGTTTGATTCGTACTTTAATAGGCAAGTCGCCAATTTTGAGCGAAGCCAGTTTTTAAGCTTGCTTAAAATTCCTGAGAATCGAAAAGTTATTTTGTACGCCACCTGCAGTGAGAAACTCTTTCCGACAGAACCGCTTGTGGTAAGTGATGTTGCCGATGCTATTTCCGAAGGCAGGCTTGGTGAAGATGCGCACCTCCTAATTCGGTGTCACCCAGCTGATCGTGCTTCACGCTATGAACATTTGCGCTCTTCCGGTCGTGTTACAATTTTTCCATCCTCACTGAAGGCTAAGCATAACTTGGCTGAGTGGATCCCCCCTGGGGATGAAGTAGATATTCTGGCGGCTACCTTACGAAGCTGCGACCTTTGTATCAACACTGCATCTACGATTACGCTTGATGCTTTGGCATGCGGTAAGCCGGTTGTTAACGTTGGATACGATGGAAAACCGTGCACCTACCTTAAATCGGTGCTTCGTTATTATGACTACTTTCATTTAAGGCCGATTGCCCTTTCCGGTGCGGTTCCAATCGTTAAATCGGCAATAGAATTGGTTAAAGAATCCAAAAAAGCATTGGAAAATCCCGCAATTTACCAAAAGGAAAGAAACTCTGTACTTGAGCGATTTTGTCCGCGGCCTGATCAGGGCAGCGTTACTTTTATTGTGGATGAGATAAGAAATTTCTGTCAAAAATCCCCCATCTATGCCGTAAGGAGCTCATTGCCGAATGTGCTTCAAAGATAATATTCAGAGCCACTTCAATCGGAAAGCTTAAGGGAGTAAATGTGCTCTTCCCGGTAGCGCCGAATTAATAAGTACTAGTTTTTCAATCCAAATTCAATCTACTTGGATTTTTTTTGCGCGCACCCAGAAGTAAATGGGAAATTCATCCCCATAGCCACTATTGCTTATTCGTGCATATACCACTAACGGCCAAAACACTAGAAACCAGAACCGGTTCCAGAATATTCCACGGAAAGCTCTGCGGCCAAAGCGAGTGAGTGGCCGCGTCTGTGCAATCAACCTTGCGTAATGGATTGCCGACCAAAACGCACCATTACTTCCTTCTATCGAATCAATTCGAAATCCGTTGTCCTCAAATAGCTTCCGAATGCCGTAACGCGTGAATCGTTGAAAGTCAAAAGGTACGAGATGCTCTGGCCGAACAAGCGGAATAAGGGCAAAAGCTACACCGCCCGGTATGAGTATTCTTGCCATTTCCCGGACGGTTAAGGCTGGATCAGGTACATGCTCTAAAACAACCAAGTTTAATGCGACATCAAATAAATCGTTTTGGAACGGAATCGCAGAAGCATCGGCAATGATGTCTATCTGGGAAAAATCATGCTTATCTGATGAAAAAACCAAATCAGCGCTAACGTAATGGGTGTGAGTTAACAAGGCGGCATATTTGCATTCACCTGCGCCGATGTCAAGTACTTTCGCGGCTTCGGGTATTCTTTCCACCATCTCCTTAACCTTTGTCCCAAGGAAAGCCCAATGCGGATCGCGCCGATCGAACTTACGGAAAAGCTTTGTAAAGAAAAACTCCTCTAGCCCTAAGGTTTGCCTGCCTTTTAGAGGCGGAACTTGACTTCGGTCAGGAAGCATGCTTGCAGCACTAAGCAGTGAATCAGCTCCATGCCCCTTTTGGGCCACAAACGGCACAAGTACAGGCCGGCCCTGCACATATGGGTAGCAAAGATTGCAAGCGTCACAAACAAGGGATTCGTGTTCGGACTGAAGTCTCCCCTTGCAAACAGGGCAACAAAAACTTGTGTTGATTTTCATTTCCATAATCTCAGGCCCCGGCTTCTTAAATAATGAATAAGAAATCGTAAATCGTCGGTACTAGGAATGACAAGCGATAATGGGTTGAGTCCGTCAGTCCGAAAAGCAATTGTTGCCGTAAAGATAAAAGAACCAATGAAGCTAATCGTCGTGGACATAGCAAGTCCGATCGCGCCAAATCTCGAAGCGAGAAAAGCTGCGCTGCCGACCAACAATGAAATACTGATTGCGTGCACATAAACTAAAGGGGTGTGTTTGGCTCGACCATATAAATAATTTTCCAAAATCCGCTGAAGTGCGCTAAACACCAAGCCCGGCAAAAGCACCCACACAACCAAATAGCTATTCGCATAAAGTTTTCCAAAAATCAGAGAAATCCCAAAAGGTGCGGCAAATGCTATGCTAACCGAAATGCCCGAAAACAGAAGAAAAGAGAGACGGCAAACCCGACTAATAAAACGATGACAATCAACCACCTCATTCATGCTACCCACATATGAAAAGACAAGTGGACCAATAGCTCCATAAATTAGAAGTAGGGCTTCGGCAAATGTCCGACCAACTGCAAAAATTCCGACTTCGGCGCTGTCAGTGAACCAAGGACCCATGATCAAGCTTACGCGACCGGCAGCAAAAGCAGCCATAGAGACGAAATACGATTTTCGGCCATAGCGATACATTTTTGCAACAGAGGAAAGCAAGGC
>JAYSRH010000151.1:0-4547 GCA_043721115.1 Fibrobacteria bacterium
CCGCGGCACTGATATTTGTCCAGCGATTAACCTTGTAAGGTAAGTAGCGCGATAGGAGAATCATTCCGATTGGAATCTCATATACAGCCGTGCCAAACAACATGAAATATTTCACATTATCTTTCCCACCGGCAAATTTTTCAATTTCTACCTGCTTGCCAGGAATAAAGGAAGAAAGAACATCGGCACCAATGATATTCAATGCTTCCACCGTCCAAAGCGTTGACAGCTTAGATCGAACGCGATCATCCTGTGTGACCAAAGGCAAGGTCGGGACACTTGGGTTTAAATTGAGTTGCTGCGCGGCAGCAGCAGTACTCTCTGACGTTTTTTCAACTTCCTGGGCAATCACATCTAAGTTGCAAAAAGCCAATAACAAAAACACCTGACTAAAAACATTCATGTTTGTCCCTATTTTAAAATTCAACAAGTCATCGAATCGTGTGGTAATTTACATGCCCGGCATTCCATAATGTAATTTCATGGTCTTCATTTTGCTTTTCTGCTTAACCATGGTTTCAATAGGTATACCCTCTCCCATTCAGGCTGGAGAAGTTCTGGGAGAGGATTTCAATGAAGCAGAAAACCACACCTATGCGGCACTTCCCAAACTCCGAGTCTCAGCGGAATATGGTTTCAGCAAATGGCTTATGAGTCCAGATTCGATCACAAGTAGCTACGAAAGTTACCTTTCCCGACTGGAAATAGGTACCAGCTCCAATGCCGAACTCGCCTATTTCTTCTGGCCCAAAGGCGGTGTGGGAGTCAGCTGGATCTGGTTTCTATCAAGAGCCAAAGCCACAGACATACAAAAATGGCCGTCCAGTCCCACCAAGCACTCTCTCGAAGAAAGAGTTTCCGTAACCTATATCGGACCGGATTTTCTCACCCGGCATCAACTGAGCGACAAAGCCATGTTAATCGGTGGCCTAGGTGTAGGCTACCTATTCTTCCACGAATCCGGCATCGACAATGCCAAAACCTTCCGTGTCACCGCCGAAAACTTCGCCATCCAAGCCCACGTCGGCGCTGACTATGCGCTTGTACACAACCTGGCTCTAGGCCTGGAAGGACGCTTCTTCTTTTCCAACATCCGAGAGTACAACTACGACGGCATCAAATACAAAATCAAGGATCCAAACAACCAATTCATTTGGTACAACGTCCCCCTCTACCGCTTAGAGCTAAGCGCCGGACTTCACTTGTTACTCTAACGTACCCTCCCGCTGCTCGGTTGGCTACTCAGGACATCGGTCTCTTTTAGTATTTATTCCCGCACCATTTAAACTGATTGGGCTCATCAAAAATGTGTCTGTTAATGAAAATTGCCGTTTCCATATTGCTTTTTTCTAGGAGGACTGATTTTAGGCCCATCCATGGGGACTCTCATTGCAATAGGATTAGTCCCTAGGCCGGTGGAACTTATTAAGCCTGGTTGGCGAGCATTTTCTGTAGCCCGAAAAAATAGGCACCGTTCTAAATTAATGCGTTTCGATTTAAGCCCGACATTAAATCCGATTTCAAAAGCTCAAACCCCAGATAACTACATTTCCCCTCTATGAAAACTTGCCCCAAGAAAATCGAAGGTTGGACCCTTATTACAGGAGCATCTTCTGGAATTGGTTTAGCCATGTCGGAACACTGCGCAGCATCTGGGGAAAATTTAATTCTTACTGGAAGAAATGCGGACCAGCTGGAGTCTCTTGCTGCTAAACTTCGCATTGCCTACTCGGTTGATATTCGGATCATCATACGCGATTTGGCACCCTCCGGATCAGGTGAGTCACTGGCTGCTGAAATAATCGGGGCAGGCCTTACAGTTCGATACCTAATCAACAATGCCGGGTTTGGAACATTGAGTCGGTTTACCGAATTGGATCACCAAACGGAATCAGAAATGATGCATGTCAATATATTGTCCTTGCTTGCGCTAATACGCGCGTTATTACCTGACATGGTTAAGTCTGGAAGCGGAAAAATTCTCAATGTGGCGTCGACCGCGGCGTTTCAGCCAGGCCCTTACATGGCCGTCTACTTCGCATCCAAGGCTTTTGTGCTTTCCTTTAGCCAGGCGCTCGGTGAAGAGTTGCGTGATTCAGGTGTTACCGTAACTGTTTTGTGTCCAGGCCCCGTTCGCACTGGATTTCAAAAGCGGGCTGGTGTACGTGATTCCTATTACTTAAAATTTGCCTCTATGGAAGCTTCGAGTGTTGCAGCGGCAGGTCATAGCGGAATGCTTAGTGGCCGATCTCTGGTTATTCCCGGCTTGAAAAATCGAATAGGGGTACTTATCGTGAAATACGTGCCGCGAGCCATGGTAAACAGGTTTGTGGCTTTTTTGCAGTTTCCTGAAAAATCAAATGCGAGCAGCCTCTAAATAAAAGGGCCCGGCTCGTAAATTACTCCGTGGATCTTTTCCGAATGTTACCAAATAATGTCGGCCACCAAAATGTCTTTTCTTAAAGTGATTCAATGCGTTTCTTAAAGGATCCTGTACATCTAGACCGCAAAGCAAGTAAGAAAAACCTTGGTTACAAAATGCGTTACAAACACCTTGGATCAACTCGAAAAATATTTTTGGATTATCATCCTCAATGGCAATGGCATGTAGGTTCAAGTAAGGCAATACCGATCCGGCCGGAGGAAGTTCAAATGAACCCATCAGCGGAGCAAAAATATTCATCGCTGGCCGGAGCCAACGAATAGCGCCTCCGTAGGACACCACTCGGGTTTGTTTGAAATTATATTGATTCCAAGTGCCGACCATGCCGACCAATTTTCCATTTCGGTATGCTAAAAAATAATCTTGCCATTTTAAATCTCGACCATATCTGCCACCCATATCTGGAAATACGTAACAGGGCTGGAACTGCCTTCTGCGTGCGTGGTGGTCATAAAAGGCTTGCAGGGTTGGCCCATGCGCACTGTTGGCCCTAACTATTTCTACCGACATACCCCTCACCTGCTTTTTTACCATATGGATTGCCGGAGACGCGTATTCCCCAAATGGAAAATATTGAGGCAAACCGGCTCTTCCGGAAGTGAGGAGTGCAAGGACTTGAAAATTGTCTTCCACAACGATGGTTTGGGCAAAGTCATTTCCGATCAATAACTCCTTGCGAACATAAGCAAAAGCTTGTGCCAAAAGTCGACCACCACGATGTTGGGGAAGGATACGTAGATCGCTTAGATAAGGGATTTCACTCGGTATTCCATTGACATACACCCATCTGCGGCTGATTGCCGCTACCCCCGCTATTTTCCCATCCGCTCGGGATCGTGCCACCAGCACTGTAGTCTTTTCGCCCTGGACTCCAGCAGCCAGAAAATAGTCCGGCTCACGCTCCATAGCAATAGAAACAAGTCCCGGCATGGCAGCCAAACTGGCTAGGGTACAGAGCTCGATGGAATCGGAAGTCTTGGCTGGTTCAATGGAATAAAGGGTCATAGACGATCGATCCACCCATCCAAAGTTCCTGCCTGAAACAAGGCCGGTAACTTGAAGGTACCCTCTCTGTTACCACCTATGGTGTTACCCATGGCTGTCAATCGCTGCATAAAATGGGCGCCAAGCATTCGAACGGATACCGAACGAAGTTGACCCAAGGCACGCGCTTGCTGATAATAAGGGTTTCCTAATAGAATGGTTTCCACCTCTACTGCCGCTCGATTTATGGATACTGGGTCGAGTAGGCATCCATTCAAGGGAAGCAAGAAAAGCTGGTAGCATATCGCTCCCATTTCCTCAACCCTGGGGTACAAAAATGCGCATTGAACTTCGAGTCTCAGGTTTTGCATCCGGGACAATGCTTCGTTTGCTTGGATTTCAGTAACTTTTTCTCCAGCAAGATCTGAAACACGTCCAGTGCGTCCTAGGAAAAGCAAATTAGGACATTGGCGGAAAAAACCGGTCACTTGAACCAAATCGCCTGTCCTGTATCGATACAAGCCTCCCCCGGTGGTCAATACCACCTCGTAACGATAACCGATTTCCAACTCATGGGATTGCAGAGTTTCTGCCTCATTCTGTAAACCGGTTTCTAACCTTGCGGTAGACTCGGGAAGAAATTCAAAATAATGCGATCGTACAGCCAGGCAAGGATCGCAATCATTCCTTAGCGGGAGGGTCGTTGTCCCTTCTGTAGACATCAATCCCTTAGGTTGTAAATAAATCGGTCCCAGCACACTCCGAATTTTTTCAGTGAATAAGGCGCTTTGTGCATGCGTCCAGCAGCTGACCACTGCAAGCTTTGGCCAAATTTCCCGCCAAGTAAACCCAGTTCCTAAGGTATGTTCTAAGTGTCTCAATCGTGACTTGCTGGCCCATCCTAAATGCGCTAGTTGCCGAGTCAGATCGTCCCTTCCTTCCCGTAAACGGGAATCTAAAAGCAACAAAAAAGTCGGACTCCATACAGAAACAAAGCTCAGGCCGTTATCTGCCAGCAGACGAAGCATTGTTTGGCGATAGAATTCCATGGGATCAGATAAGGAAACCAAGGATTCAGGCACGGCAAAAATGCGCCGCATTAAAAAAGCCGAAAAAGGAT
>JAYSRH010000152.1:0-12542 GCA_043721115.1 Fibrobacteria bacterium
GTCAATTGCTCCGAAAGCGGTTGGATGCATGATCCATTTTCCCGTTCGAATAATAGCCGGTGCTTCAAACCAAGCATTGGGCCGCAGAATATCGGGTCTACCATCCCCATTCACATCTCCAACGCCACTCCCCCAGTTGCAATCGAGCGTAGAGTCTATGACATGGCTGACCCAGTTTCCATTGACCACCTCAGCCCAGACAGTGCGCTTTCCAGTCTGAGAGCTGACGATTTCCTTGGCTTTCCCATCGCCATCGACATCCCATAGCGATCCACTGTGCTGCCCTCCCACGCCTAAATCTTTTCCGGCGGAAAAGGTGAGACCATTGCCTGTATTGCGATACCAGCTGGCATTGTCGATATTGCCGGAAATGGCATCCACCAATCCATCACCATCTACATCCATGGCCCCTTCGAAATCCGTTCCGCCTGGAAAGGGGTGTGAGGTCCAGGCCGGATTTTGATACCAAGAATTGCCGCACGCAATGTCGGTTTTTTTGTCGCCATTGAAATCTCCGAAGGTACACGCCTCTTCACCTCCATTTGCGACCACAATTTTTTGGAAGCGCAAAACCTGTCCGGACCAGGCCGGTGCGGAAAATTGCAACGGGAAACCGAGCAAAAGGGCCCAGCGCCATGTCGGGAATTTGGATGAAATCATGGGAATTCCTTTTGGAAAAAGTGGGAAAAAAAGGGAAAAATTGAGAAAATGGGGATAATGACGTGTTTTAGTCCTTCCCCGACAGAGCTAATATATCTCCCATGGGAAAACCATGGGGTGAAAGACGGCATTTCTCGTTCTCAAATTGTGAACAAATCTGTATAAAATGTAACCTGAAATGCTTCCAATGGAGGTAGGTTATTGGAAATTCGGAGCTATTCATTCATGACCTCAATATTCCACTATTTAGACTACAGGAAATTCCTGCATGACTATTATGTGGAATCTAAGGCGAAAACACCCCATTTTTCCTATGAAATATTCATGCGCAAGGTGGGATTTAAATCCAAGAGCCTGCTCCACCACATTATCGATGGAAAACGAAACCTCTCCAAGGAAGGTGTTTTTGCTGTAGCTGAAGGTATCGGTTTGACTGGAAAGTCGTTCTCATATTTTCAGGACTTAGTTGCATTCAACCATGCCAAGTCTCAGCGGGAAAAAGCCCACCATTTTGTAAAGCTCACGGATTATAACAGCCGAAGCGAATCCAAAATATTATTGCGCAATCAATATGAATTCTATTCTCATTGGTATTACAATACGATCCGGGAACTTCTGCCCATTTTTGACTTTAATGAGGATTTCGAGCGGTTGGGCAAAGCTTTGCATCCACCCATCACCGCTGAAAAAGCGCGCAGGGCCGTTAAGAGTTTGATCACTCTGGGGCTTATCCGCAAAACCAAAGCAGGTTATGTTCAAGAAGACCGTTCCATCACCACGGGAGATGAAGTACAATCCTTATCGGTGAAGGCCTTTCATTTACAAAACCTCAATCTAGCTGGTGAGTCCATGGACACGTGTGGGGAAGACGTGCGCGATGTGTCTTGCCTGGTGGCGACGCTTTCCACCGAGAGTTTTGCTTTGATCAAATCCGAAATCAAACGCTTTCGAAAAAAGTTGATGCAAATCGCCGACAAGAGCGTTAATCCCTCACGAGTCTATCACCTGAGTTTTCAATTCTTCCCAACCAGCCAGGACTTGGGAGATAGGAAATCATGAAGCGCATGGGCCCTTCGAAACTTTCAATGGGTGTGGCTGGCTTGGCACTATGTGTGGCACTATTTTCTCTATTCGGCTGCTTCAATCAGGATCGATTGGCTTCCTCCGAAGTCGGCAATCCCGCCAAGAAGGGAATGGTGGTCGGCACTGCTTTGGATTCCTCTGGTCAGGCGGTAGTGGGAGCCTTGATTCGCCTGCGCCCTAAGGATTATTTGCAAACCCAAACATCGCTTGCGGGCCTACCTGTGGAATGGGAAACCCATTCGGACAGTGCGGGAAAATTTTCCCTTTCTAAAGTGGATACGGGATTATATCGGGTCGAGGTGGGGTTGGGTGCTACAGGGGCAATCCAGGATTGCAGGATGGACACTCCGGGACAGCGGCTTGACTTGGTTCGCGCTTATTTACTGCCCTTGGGTCATCTTGAGGGTAACGTGAAGGTTCCTGGAGGGTCGCCACCGCCTGTTGTGCAGATTCCGGGAATGGAACGGCGCGTTCAGGTGAATTCAGAAACGGGTCATTTTGTATTTGCAGATCTACCCAGTGGCGCCTATCGCGTCCATATAACCTCGGCGCGGGCGGATGTTTTGCCTGCAACCGTTGAAAATATCACTGTCCAATCCGGTCGGAATACTGCGCTTCCCGAGAATACTTTGGAAGAAAACCTCGCCGTTTGGGCGCATTCTCAGTCGCTGTTGCTGAATACGCCCGCTCTCACTGCATCCGGGGACTCGGGTATTTCCACAGACCTGCCGGTATTGGTACGCCTTCCGGTGGGCAGTTTTGCCTTTTCCCAAGCTATGCACGAAGGTGCGGATTTGCGATTTACCCAGCCCAGCGGCCAGCCCCTGGAGTATGAAATCGATTATTGGGACTCGACCGCTGGAACGGCCCAGGTATGGGTGAAAGTGAAATCTCCTCCCGTAGGTGAATCTCAAACGAGCATTCAAATGTATTGGGGAAATCGCAATGCGCCTGGCATTTCCTCCGCACCGCACGTTTTTGCGGCAATGGCTCAATATGCAGGTGTGTGGCATTTGGGTGAAAATCCGGCCGGGCCTGCGCCACAATTTCTGGACGCATCCACGCTCGGAAATCTGGCGACGTTACGGGGCACGGGCACTCCGGCCCTTTCAGTGAGCACTCCGTGGGGGAAGGGTTTGGTATTGGACGGCAATCAATATCTGTCTACGCGCAATGCCTTCGATGGTCCCAGGTTCATGACTCATTCGTTATGGATGCAAACCACCTCCAAGCAAGGGGGATGGATACTGGGATTTTCAAGCGCAGCGATGGATACCAGTCATGATTACGATAGACATATTTGGATGGATGATTCCGGAAGGCTGCACTTGGGTGTGTTTCAAAATTATAATCCACAGCTTCCACCTTCGGATACTGCATATTCAGTGCTCTCGACATCGGGCACCTATAACGACGGGCTTTGGCATTTTTTGACTTCCGTAATTGCACCTGATGGGCAGTCTATTTTTGTGGATGGAAAACGTGTTGCCAAGGATTCCATACCTCGAACACCAGCGGCATTCAAAGGCTATTGGCGCATTGGATATGAACAATTGGGATCCTGGAAACCATTGCCTTTACAGAATTATTTCCATGGTAAAATCGATGAAGTGAGGGTGTGGCAAACAGCCTTAAGCCCCAATCGAATTCAATGGGAGTATGAATCCCAAAAACCGGATTTTAAATGGTCGACGAGTCCTGGAAAATAAAGTTCTTAACGAATCTTAAACGAGGAGAAAAAATGCTGAAAAATTCCCTGTACCTACTTACGGCTGCCCTGTCCGTTCAATTGACACAAGCTCAACTGAAATGGCCCGGTTGCGATGATTTGAAAAATACTGATTTCAAGCAGACTACCCTGACAACGGGGAAGAAAGAATTGATTTCATTGGAAGTCGCCAAGGATGGTCGGGTATTCTATACGGCCAAAGGCGGTACGGTGAGTGTTTATGATCCGGCTTTGAACACGCATGTAGAGATCGGCAATGTCAACGCCGCTGCCGAAGGGTATATGGGCTTGTGGGGCTTAGCCCTGGATCCAAAATTCCCTGTTGAACCCTGGATTTATCTTTACTACACGCCCACATTGAAAACACCAAATCCAACAGGCGTCGATCCATTTTCAGATTTTCGTCTGTCCCGCTTCAAGTTTGCCTTGGGAAAGATTGATCTCACTAGTGAAAAGGTTCTGCTGGAAGTCCCCAATGATACCACTGGTAAATGGCCACCCGGCAGCCATACAGGTGGAAAACTGCGATTTGATATCCAGGGAAATCTTTATCTAACCACCGGCGACAATCGTGACTGGGGAGAATACCCTGCCACTAGTGAAGTTGTCATAAGCCATGCACCATTGGCAACGTCCAGCAATACCAACGATCTACGCGGAAAAATCCTGCGCATTCATCCCGAATTAAACGGCACCTATACCATTCCCAATGGCAATTTGTTTCCCAAAACCAAGGCCAAAACTAGACCAGAGATTTACAGCATGGGTTTGCGCAATCCTATCAGTCTGCACATCGATCCCATCCATGGATGGGTGCTGGAATCCGAAGCCGGACCGGATGATAATAATAAAAACGCTGGCGGTCCATTGCTCTATGGCGGTGACGAGTTCCAAATTTTCACAGCGCCGGGAAACGGCGGCTGGCCTATGTTTTTTGGGAAAGATTATGTGTATCCGCACAAGGATTGGTCCTCCAGCACTCCTGTATTCGGGGCAAAGTTCAATCCTATTTTTCCAGTCAACGATTCCAGATTCAATACAGGTATAGATACGCTGCCGCCACTTACGCCGGCCACTTATCTTACTTTGAAAAGGCAACCCGCTGATAACATGGGATTCACAGGGGAGGGGCCAGAAAGTGGGTCAACGGCAGCCGTATCTGGTCCCATGTACCGTTACAATCCTACCTCTACTTCCACAGTTAAGTTTCCACCCCAGTTCCATGGAAAATGGATAATATCCAATTTTTACACGCCCATACTGGGCGCGCTTACCCTGGATGGAGCCGGTAAGGTCATCGAGAGCGCTCCTTTCTTGCCCGGAGTAACGTTTCCCAAGGGCGTAATGGACCTTGGATTCAGTCCCGATGGAGTTCTGTATGTGTTATCCTATGAAACTGGCACCCTGACCAAATTGGAATACCAAGGCTCGTGCCAGTCTACGGTAGCTTCGGCTTTTGCAGTTAAGGGTTGCCGCAATCCTGCCTATTCCGAGTTCAATCCTTATGCGGACGCAGATAGTTCCGGAGCGTGTCAAACCCAAGTTTCCACGTCTATTGTGTCGATGAAGGATTTTCAGCCCCGTTTAGATGCGGCGTTCGGGCCTTTATTTACGGAATCCGGACGGCACTCGGTGGAAGTGTATACCATGAGCGGCACTCGAGTTTGGATCGGCGAATTGGAGGCGGGTGAAAAAATGCCGGAAGGATTTCCAACTCAAGCAGGCATGTACTGGATAAAGACAGTAACATCCAAGGGACCTATACTTTCCCGATTCACTTTACTTCGCTAGGAACCAAATAATATGCAACTGACATCCCTCCTGGTCTATCCATCAGTCCTGCTGATGGCCGGTATACTAACGAATATTCCAGCCCAGGAGTTGGGTGTCATAACCGTTAAGGCGGATACGCTTGCGCATAAGAACGTTCCCGTGCGTGTGTCCTTGCCTGCGAATTATGCAAATCCTGGCCCCCTGCGCTTGGTGGAAATAAGTGGGAAGTCCCTGACTCCCATTGCCGCACAATATGATTCCGCAGCCTCTCCGGGAGTCTGGTTTATCTTGCCCGACTCCACACCAGCCGGTCAGTCGCGATCTTTCCACCTGGAAATGGGAACGGTTGCTGGAAAATCATCACTTTCCTATCAGGACACTCCTCCCTACCGGGAATTGCGCGTTGGAACCAAATCCATACTGCGTTATAACTTTGGGCATACCAGCCCGCCCAAAGGTGTGGACACGATTTATGCCAAAGATGGCGGATACATCCACCCGCTTTTTTCGCCCTTGGGGGATACCTTAACGGGTGATTTTCCAACCGATCATTATTGGCATCACGGAATTTTCATGCCGTGGCGCAAGGCTGTTTTCGAAGGCCATCGGGTGGATTTTTGGTTGCCGGATTTAAGGGATTCTTTAGGCGTCATCCGGTTTAAAAAATTTCTCTCACCCAACGCAGGCCAGGTTTTCGCAGGGTTTACAGCCGAGCATGAGCATCTCGATATGACCGCGGCAAATTTGCCACTCGGTAAGCCGGTTCTCAACGAAACGTGGCAAGTAAAGGTATTTGCAGTGGATGGACCGACTGTAGGCGGAACCACAGCCGCACCGAGTTGGATCCTGGATATCACCTCCACCCAACGCTGTGCCGGGTCCAGTCCGCTCACACTTTTTGAATGGGATTATCAAGGCATGAGCTATCGTGGCAACCGCGCATGGGATGCTACGGCATCTTTCTTAACGCCGTCTGGAAATCTCGCACGCCCTACCCGGGAGAGATGGCAAGTCATGTCTGGACTGAATGGCGTAAATCGATCCAGCGTGGTCATGATGACGCATCCACAAAATTATCATTTCCCAGAGGCAACCTCCAATTGGCCGGGTATTCCTTTCTTGGCCTATACCCCCGTGGACAGCAGCGTGAAAAAGTGGACCCTGCTCGCCGGTCAAGATTACGTTTTCCGGTACCGATTCGTCATTAGCATGGGTCAAGTCAACGCTCTTGCGGCTCAAGCTTACTTTAAGGATTTCACGGCGTCTCCTTCGGCAACTTTTCAAGCCACCACCTCAGTTTTTCCTAAAAGCTCGAAGCAATTTCAGCTGGAGCCGAAGTTTGTGATTCGCGCAACGGTCCGTGGAATTGAAGTGCAATGGCCTAAAAATATGAGCGCGGGAACTGTTACGGTAGTGGACATTCACGGAGTTCAACTGGGGACTGCACAGGGCCAATACGGACAAACCACCATGCTTCCAAGCCCAGTGTCGGGTGGGGTTGGCATCTTGAAGTTTGAATCGGAATTGGGGCAATGGACCCGATTTGTATCAATGGTGCTGAAACCTTAAAATGGTGCTGAAACCTTAATTCACCACTATAAATAAATCTAGATTCCGAATAGAATCGGAGACTCCAAAATGAAGCCCAGCATTTTGATTCCCGCCCTATTCGCATTTTCTCTTTCAGTCGTTTCGTGTCAAACACTTTCTTTTGTTCGTCAGCCCTTCATGCAAAAGGGCGCGCCTACCGCTGCATCGGTTTGTTGGAGAACGAATACGGCTGCAATTTTGACCGTGCATTATGGGACGGATTCCATCAACTTGTCGCTGACCAGCAGCCCCAGTCCACTTGGCACCGACGCTTGCGCGGATCTGCAGGGATTGCAGCCTTTCACCAAGTATTTCTACCACGTTTACTTAGGAACCACCCGATTGACGGGAACGCCCAACCCCTATTTTAAAACCCATCCAACTCTGGGCTCTAGACAAAAAAGTTCCTTTTGGATAATCGGCGACGCGGGGACGAACACCGTAGATCAATGGTCGGTGCGGGACGCGTATATCAAGGTCAATGGTGGAACTCATTCGGATGGCCTGATCATGCTGGGCGACAATGCCTATGACAATGGAACGGATCAGGAACTCACCGATAAAATGTTCACCATCTATTCGACCATCATGGCCAATACGTTTACCTGGTCCTGCATTGGAAATCATGAAAGTTACACCTCAAACGGAGCGCCTTATCTCGATGGCTTTTACTTCCCCACAGCAGGACAATCCGGGGGCATTGCCTCAGGTTCCGAGCTCTATTATTCCTTCGATTACGGAAATATCCATTTCATTTCCCTGGCATCGATAGTCAGTAGCCGCTCCGTTACGGGTTCACAGTACAAGTGGTTGCAACAGGATTTGCAAGCTACCACACAAACATGGATCATCGTGTTCTTTCATCATCCTCCATATACTTGGGGATCGCATAATTCTGATACCGAGATCGAGCATGTAGAAATGCGGCAAAACTTTCTGCCCTTGCTGGAAAAATACGGAGTGGACTTGGTGTATGGTGGTCACAGTCATGATTATGAACGGTCCTTTTTGCTGGACAGCGCGTATGGAATTGCCTCGGACAATCTGGCAAAAAAATCAAAAGTGGTATTGGACGGAAAGTCCGGCAACCCCACAACCACGGGGCCATACCTTAAGAAATCGCGATTGGCCGGACACCGGGGAACGGTGTATACCGTGGATGGCAGCAGCGGACATGCGGAGGGAATAATCGGATTGCATCCCATGCATTATGTGCAATTGGATGTCCCTGGATCCGTGATTCTTACCGTTGAAGATTCCGTAGCCACCAGCAGGTTTTACGATAAAACCGGAGCGCTGAAGGATCAATTTCAATTGATACAAACCGATCCGCCTAGCTTATTGACTTCCCGAAGTCAAAAGCAAATGACTTTCACCCGGGAAGGGCGCCGTTTCCAATTTTCCGCTGCTAACAGAACCGTATTTCGCATTTACACTCTAGAGGGGAAAATGGTTTTCACGGGGACGCCCAAGGGTATTTTTGAATTGTCAGTGGCGACGTTTTCCCCCGGTGAATATTACTTTCGGTACGGTTCGGCCTTTGAGAAAATTTCACTTCCATGAACTTTCACTTCCCATGGTCCTATCACTCTAGCCAGGTGGCCCAAACTCTCGGCTGTATTCTTACAATTTTGAAACTGGGACAAGCCCATCCTGATCTTTCCGTAACTTTGGAAAAAATTGGAAACCGGATTCAGGTACTGCCCTCCGCATACATGGAACGCGCGAATCGGGCCTGGCTGCTTTTAGATCATGGCAGGACTGGCGATCCGGTGCATGCCGATATTGACACGCTGCTGGCCCATGCCGATTGGCACAATCAGGGAATGCGACTATCGGCCTACCATCACTTCCTACTCGGACATATGCAGCAAGCAAAAACGCAGCTTCAGGAAAACATGCGCGACAGTGCCACCGATGGTCCAGAGCAGTCCCGGTTGTTGGCCCAGATCAGTTTGGCCCAAGGGGATACCACTGCAGCCATTGCGGCATACCAACATGGTTGGAATTCCCATCATGAAGAATCGGATTATTTGGAACTGCTGCGTTGTATGCGCGTCAGCGGCCGGGCCCAGGAGGGACTCTTGCAAGCAGGCCTTTTTCGATACCCGCACTCTCCTGGTGCAACCGAAGCCATCTTTGACACGTACTTGGCTAAAAAGGATAAATCGAATACCAAACGGGCGTTGGCAATAGCCGAGCAAGCGGAATCCTGGTGGCCACGCAGCGTAGATTGGGCGTTCCGACGGGCACAGGCCTTGACAGCCTTACACAAGAGAAAGGAAGCCAGACGTATTTTAATCATCGCTTTGGATCTTTTGGACAACGAGGAACGAATAGCCATCAATGCCAAGGGAACGCTCGAAACCCGGCAGGAAATTTTCTCATTGATTGAAATATGCTCACGCTAACCATCCGGTACTTTTTTTTATTTATGACTTTCATGGCCCAAGCCATGGCAACAGATATTACTGTACCTCTCGGTGGTTCCCTACAAAACGCGGCCACGGCGGCCAAAGCCGGCGATAGAGTCCTTGTGTCTGCAGGCACCTATACACAGCACTTCACCATCGCCAACTCCGCGTCAGTTATGCTCGGGATCGAGGCATCAACTTCGACAATTGCGCCAATGCTTCAACCGTCGGCTGCGAGGTTTTTGAATGCGTCCGGTCGAACTTCCCTCGTTCGGAATCCGTAACCAGTGGATGGGGAATGGGGATCTCGATTCGCGGCGGGAGCAATTGGGTCGTGCGCAATTGCCGTATCCATACCAATCATGGCGAGGGAATCGGCGTTTGGGGCAATAGCGCCACAGGCGGTACGCAGGGCGCGCATATCCTCCACAACGAAGTATACGACAATTGGTCCGTCAATATCTGGAATGATCACGGCACCGCAATTGAAGCCGACGGCAACCTGGTGTACTGCACCCCGAACCGGCCCTCGCCAACTTTGACGCGGAGCACGCCGCAGGGCTTTCTCAACGCAGAGGAACTAAATTTCGGATTGCCAGGCGATCTTCGCAACGGAGTGGTCACGAATAATATCGTCGTGAATAATGCTCTATCCATCGGCATAGACGCGTCCCCGACCAATGGCAGCAACGTGTTTCGCAATAACATTTTTGTGCAGTCTGTATCGGGGGCTATGCTTTCCTATACTCAAACCGGTGCCAGTTCCGTTTTCAGCAACAATATCTGGTACAATTCCTCAGGAGGAAGCCTGCCCGTATTGGATCCGAATTCGCTTTATCGGGATCCCTTATTTGTGGGAGGTGCGAGCCTGGTTGCCGCATCCTACCAGTTGCGTGCGGGCTCTCCCTGTATCGCAGCGGGGGCCAAGGACTTTCGCGTCGCGACCGATTATTGGGGAACGGTTCGACCGGTTGGCTCACCGTCCAGTATCGGGGCACATGAATATGCCCTTCCCAATCAAATTCTGTATTCTCGCAGCAAAAAGAGTCCTGGATTGACCAGACAAGGAGCCACCGTTATCACGAGTTTTCCTTTAGGTAGCAGCGGGAGTCGTGAGGGACGGAATTTTAAGGGTCAGGAAGTGCGTGTGCGTTGATTCAATCTTCGCAGCCAGGACAAAGTCGCTTTCCGTAAGCCCATCGATTGTATGGGTCCAAATTTTAACCCCAACTTTTCCCCATGTCAGGTAAATGTCAGGATGATGGCCTTGCGCTTCAGCAATGGCGCCAATGCGGTTGGTACAGTCCAATGCCGTCAGGAAATCCTTGAACTGGAATTCCTTTTCCAAATGATGGGATGCAATGACTTTCCAGCCGTGGCCCAATTGGTCTAAAAGGCTGTACAACTCTGGGTCTTTAAGGGCCGGAACCCCGCCTTTACAGGGAACGCATTCTTTACCGGCCAAGATTTCGCAACTGTCCATGGAGCCTCCCCATTCAGGGCTAAATATACACTTTAGCCAGACCCGGCCTTTCTTTTTTTTGAGTTGAGCTGGCCCATTTGGCTCTTTCCGAACCAGTATGGCACGGTAAAAAATTCTAATTTTACCGCCCAAAGTATCTGGCAAGTCTACCACCCAAAGTAAAGGGCAGACCCTTAGCCTATAAGCCTGTAAGCCTGAAAGTTGGAGTAGCAGTATGAGCAAGGTTCTGATCATCGGTGCCGGCGGCGTTGGCGGTGTAGTCGCCCACAAATGCAGTCAAGTGCCCGAAGTTTTTTCCAGCCTAGTTTTGGCGAGTAGAACGATTGCCCGTTGCGACAGAATCAAAGATCAAATTTTAAAGCGACGCAAGTACGCTATTGAAACCGCCCAGGTGGATGCAGACAACACTGCGGAAGTGGTCCAGCTGATCCAAAAGGTGAAGCCGAAACTCGTTATCAACACCGCTTTGCCCTATCAGGACTTGACCATCATGGACGCGTGCCTGGAAACGGGCGTGGACTACCTCGACACGGCCAATTATGAACCACCGAACGAGGCCAAGTTTGAATACAAATGGCAATGGGCCTATCAAGACAGGTTCAAAGCAAAGGGCATCATGGCTTTGCTCGGCTGCGGCTTTGATCCGGGCGTGACCAATATTTTTTGTGCGCATGCCCAGAAAAACCATTTCGATGAAATCCATTCCGTGGACATCATCGACTGCAATGCCGGAAACCATGGCCATCCCTTCGCCACCAATTTCAATCCGGAAATCAACATCCGGGAAGTCACGGCCAAAGGCAAATACTGGGAAAAGGGCCAATGGATAGAGACCGAACCCATGGCCGTGCATAAAACCTTTGATGCTCCTGAACTTGGACCCATGGAAATCTATTTGATGTACCATGAGGAACTCGAATCCCTTAGCAAGAACCTGAAAGGGCTGCAACGCATCCGTTTTTGGATGAGTTTCTCTGAAAATTACCTGACTCATTTACGCGTTCTACAAAACGTGGGCATGACCCGAATCGATCCGATCGAATTCCAAGGTCAGAAAATTATTCCGTTGCAATTTCTCAAAGCCTTGCTTCCGGACCCGGCCAGCCTGGGCCCGCGCACCAAGGGCAAGACCAATATCGGCTGCGTCATCGAAGGGGTCAAGAACGGAAAACCCAATAGCCTGTATGTCTACAATGTTTGCGACCATGAGGAAGCCTTCCAGGAAACGGACAACCAGGCCATTTCCTATACCACCGGCGTGCCCGCTTTCATTGGCGCCATGCTGATGCTGCAAGGCAAGTGGAAAGGCCAGGGAGTATTTAATGTCGAAGATCTGAATCCTGACCCCTTCGATGACGCAGCCGATATTGGTCTTGCCCTTGGTGCGCGGACCCAAGCTGGCCGGGTCCGGAAGCAAGGCTTTGAGAAATTGCAATGGAATGATTTTCTGACCTTGGAAATCAACGGGATCAATCCGGGTCATGCCCACGTTTTGTAGAACGCGTAAATGAGTCAGGTAATTTTCGGAAAAGCTCATCCAGAAACGGATGCGTTGCAATCCTATTAAGTTCTTGCTGAGGGATTCGAGTTCCTCGTGGTACATCAAATAGATTTCCATGGGTCCCAGTTCAGGAGCATCAAAGGTTTTGTGCACAGCCATGGGCTCGGTCTCTATCCATTGGCCCTTTTCCCAGTATTTTCCTTTGGCCGTTACTTCACGGATGTTGATTTCCGGATTGAAATTGGTGGCGAAGGGATGGCCATGGTTTCCGGCATTGCAGTCGATGATGTCCACGGAATGGATTTCATC
>JAYSRH010000153.1:0-4535 GCA_043721115.1 Fibrobacteria bacterium
ATGCTCGGTACCTATATACTTATGGCTCATCGAGCGCGCTTCCTGCGCGGCAATTTCCAAAACCTTTTTTGCCCGCGGCGTAAAGGGAATCATCTGCCCAATGGTCATCATTCCCCCTGACGAGGAAATGGATTTCTCAATATTGCGGGCTAGGTCATCCAGGTCGATGCCCAGATTCTTAAGTACCGCCACCGCTACCCCGTCACCTTCGCGGATAAGGCCAAGGAGAAGATGCTCGGTTCCAACATAATCATTGCCGAGTCGCACCGATTCTTCGCGTGCAAGCTGCATGACTTTTTTGACTCTATCCGTAAACATGCCGTTCATGATTTTATTCCCCGTTGGTGCAGCCTGGTTTTGTCCAAGCCTACCCTTAGATTAAAATACCTGTTATAAATCAATTTCACAATTAATTCCTCGATAAGCAACCGCATCAATTCTTAGCGCTCTCCAGGGCTAATCTTACAACCTTTGCCCGGTATCTGTCCTCATCTTCTTTCGGAAGTAGCCGATTTGAACTTACCCCGAGGTGACCGGATCCAGTGGTAACTCTCAGTTCTTCCGCTATCTCGGCCAATTTTGGGTTTAATATTCCTAAGTACGTACCGAGACGTAGGTAGGACCCCATCTTCAAAAGCGATGGGTAGGAGAGAACTTCCGTCTGTGAAAGCCCTTGCAGGGATTCTTGAACTCGATCTTCAAGGGTTTTATGATGTTTTTCCATGCATCGGTCCTGCAATTTTTTTTCCTGAATCAGTAGGTATTCGACGCTTCTCATAAACCGAGTGTAAATGCCGGATACGGATTCACCAGCGTTTCCCCGGGATTTCAACAGAAATAATCCGGCCTCCACGGACCCTTCCAAAAAACTTACCGGAGCAAACCCCAAACCCAAAGCTACCATGGCATTCCGCGCCTGGGGCAACTGACGCGCCAAGGCGTGGCCGGGCAGATGGACGAGTATTTCTATTTCCAGTCCGGGCCCTAACTGATCCGGTGCTGAGGTTAAATACCCTAGACGCTCGGACCAAGCCCAAAGTTGTTGGTTTTCTTCCGGAGCCAGGTTGGTCGAGGCATACTCCTCGATAAAATCTTTTTCCATCAGGCATCCGGGATACATCCGGCCGAACACCATATGTTCAACTTCATTAACATGGACCCAACGATTTGCTGAAACGTCTACATTCAAATACTTGAATTCTTTTTTTCCTGGAAAGGGAACGGAGCGTTCCGGCAACAAAAGTCTTTCCCGTAACATCCGGATAACTTGCGGCGCGCAATCTGACAGACGGAAGACATCGTATCCGCCCTGTTTGATCAACAGGTTCAAAGCCTTGTCGGCAATGGCGGCGCAAATACTGGGAGTGGCGGATACGGTAAACGGGAAGCCAGCAAAGTTACGGTAGGTGTGAACGCGTGTCAGGATTACGAATGGGTACGGGCTCGCAAGCGCTTCCCGCCGACCCGTCCAGGCCACAGGCAGGCCAGCCAATTCACGCCAATCCAAGTCCGCCGCCGACCTTTCTTGAAGCTTCCGCATTCTGAATAAGCAGGCGGAGTCGCGCCGCTTCGCCATAATTTTCAACCTTGAGCGCTTCAGCCAGCATGAGCCGCCATCGCGCAAGATTTTCTGGATCGGATGTGGAATCCAGTTCGGAAAAGTCGGGGGTCGCTTCCGAAAACTTTAATGCATGATGTATCCAGAGCAAATCGGCCTGTAAAGCCTCGCCAAAGCTGGCATAGCAATGGGTGCAGCCGAGTAGGCCTCGGGTCCGGTATTCACCCAAGGTAAATCCACATTGAGTGCATACGGAAAAGCTATCCAGAAACGCCTCCGGAAGAATCCCGCTCCAGATTTAAAACTCCATTTTCCATCATGTATACCCGATTGGCCTTGGCCGCCAAATTGAGATCATGGGTCACCACCAAAATAGCTACGGACAAACGCTTGTTCAGATCGAGAAGTTGAGAATGCAGTAGATCCGAATTTTTGGCATCCAGATTTCCGGAAGGCTCATCGCAAAGCAAGATGCCTGGCTCATTGATAAGGGCCCGGGCCAATGCGATACGCTGACGTTCGCCGCCGGAAAGTTCTGCGGGGAGATGCTTGAGACGATGATCCATGCCCACCATGCGAATCAGTTCCAACGCCCGTTCCTGATCGGCGCGACGAAGTTTTCCAGCAATCCTGCTAGGCATCAGCACGTTTTCTTTAACCGTCAAGTCCGGCATTAGATGGTGGAATTGGAAAACGAAACCGATTTCCTTGTTGCGGATTTGGCTGAGATGCTTGTCGGCAAGCCCCTCCGTATCCTTGCCTTTAAAAAGCACCCGACCAGCCGTGGGTCTGTCCAGCATGCCCAGAATGTGCAGCAAGGTGCTCTTGCCCACACCGGATGCTCCTTTGATGGCCACAAAGTCGCCGGTGGAAATGGCGAAATCCAAGTCCCGAAAAAGTTCGATGCGCGTGCCCGTTTCCTCGAAAACTTTTTGAATGCCTGAGACGGCTAAAAGCGGCGTGGTCTTTAATAACGGCGCGTGCGGTAAAGGCACGTTCAAAGCATCACTCATGCCGGATGGCCTCCACAGGATTATGCCGCGCGGCCTTCATGGCCGGAAGAATGGTGGCCAAGCCGCAAAGGACGTTGGTGACGATTAAAACCATCAGCACATCAGCCAAGTGCAATTCCACTGGGAGCACGGTTACAAAATAGACATCACCGGGAAGCTGGATAATTCCGAATCGGCTTTGCAACCAATAACTGAATAGGCCCAGCAGGGTTCCGGCAAACGATCCTGCCAAACCGATCAGCATGCCTTCCAGCATAAAAATGCGTAGGATGGAGTTGCGCGTGGACCCCATGGCACGTAGAATGCCGATTTCCCGAACCTTGTCGTTTACGGCCATGACTAGGGATGAGATGATATTGAACGCGGCGATGATGATGATGATACCCAGCGCCAATCCCACCAAAACCTTTTCATAGGACATCCACTTGATTAGGGTATAGTTCTTGGCCTGCCAATCCAGGGCGCGGTATGGGAAGCCCAAGCTGTCTTCCAAACTGTTGGCGATGGTTCCGCTTCGGTAGGGATCCTGAACCCGGATTTGCAAACCCGTTGCCGCGTTTTCCATATCGAAAAGATGCTGCGCCTCTGGAAGTGAAATATAGGCCAAGGTTTCATCGAATTGATACATGCCGGATTCAAAGGTCGCTGCCACCAGAAAGACGGAAATCTTCGGCGCGAATCCGGAGGAGCCCAATTCGCCCGCGCCGGTAAAATCAGCCAGGAAAACTTTGTCGCCGACTTCAGCGCCCAGCCGCGCTGCCAGGGCATAACCGAGAATGATGCCCGGAAAGCTTTTGCCCGCGGAGTCTACCAATCCGTTGAAAGCGTATTTGCCATGCGTGATGGTTTTGTCCAATCCAATCACACCCGGACTGGAAGCCGTATCAATGCCGTACACGACAATTCCATCCTGGTTTTTTTTGCGCGAGATGATGGTCTTGGCCATGATAAAAGGAGATACCGCTGTAACGTCCGGCGAGTGCTTTACGATTTGCAGCAGGGAATCATAGGCAAAGACAGGTGCGTACTGGTATTTGGTGATTTCAATATGGGCGTCCTTGCCGATGAGCTGTTTTTTCACTTCATGTTCAAAACCGTTGATGGCCGATAGGACGAAGATGAGCAGCCATGTTCCCACCGTGACACCGGCCGCCGAGAACAAGGCGATTAGGCCCGTGGACAAGGTGCGGCGTTGGGCCCAGAAATACTTCCGGGCGATAAACCATTCGAAATATTTCATTCCGGCTTCATCAAGGGAAACAACAGGACGTCCTTGATGGTTTGACTGTCGGTTAAAAGCATGACCATGCGGTCGATGCCGATGCCCACGCCACCGGTAGGCGGCATGCCGTATTCCAAGGTCCGCAGAAAATCTTCGTCCAGCGGATGGGTTTCTTCCTCACCCCCGCGGCCACGGGCCACCTGTTCTTCCAGCAGTTTGCGCTGTACCAACGGATCGTTCAATTCGGAATAGGCATTGCCCACTTCCCAGCCATTGATATAGGGTTCAAATTGCTCGACCAAATCGGGATCGGACCGATGGGCCTTGCACAGCGGAGTGCTTTCCTTGGGATGATCGATGATGAAAATCGGGCCTTCCAAATGAGCTTCACAGCGCGCTTCGAACAAGGCTTTTATCGCCAAACCCCGACTGAAGCTTCCTTTGGTTTCGGCGTGGCTTTCATATAGGGCATCTTTCAAGGCTTCGTCCGACATGGCATCCACGTCCAATCCGCCGAATTTTTTGATGGCTTCCTTGACGGTCATGCGCGGCCAAGGCGGAGTGAGATCGAATTCCTTACCCTGATAGGTAAAACGCGCCGATCCATTGGCGGCCGTACAGGCCAACGCGTACATGGTTTCGAAATGCGTCATCATGTCCTGATAATCAGCAAAGGCTTGGTAAAATTCCAACAAAGTGAATTCTGGATTATGGGTTCGGTCGATGCCCTCGTTGCGGAAAT
>JAYSRH010000154.1:0-12433 GCA_043721115.1 Fibrobacteria bacterium
TACCTGGACAGAAAGACCCCATGAACCTTGACTGTATCTTGGCAGTGGTTTTAGGTTGCGCATGTGTAGGATAGCTGGGAGGCTGTGAGACGGGGTCGCTAGATCTCGTGGAGCCACCGTTGAAATACCAGCCTTGTGTAATTTGAAATCTAACCTAGACCCCTGAATCGGGGTTAGGGACACTGCCTGGTGGTCAGTTTGACTGGGGCGGTCGCCTCCTAAAGTGTAACGGAGGCATCCCAAGGTTCCCTCAGCGCGGTCGGTAATCGCGCGAAGAGTGTAAAAGCATAAGGGAGCTTAACTGCGAGACTGACGGGTCAAGCAGATACGAAAGTAGGGTTTAGTGATCCCGCGGACTAGCGTGGAATTGCCGTTGCTCAATGGATAAAAGGTACTCTGGGGATAACAGGCTGATCTCCCCCAAGCGTTCACAGCGACGGGGAGGTTTGGCACCTCGATGTCGGCTCGTCGCATCCTGGGGCTGTAGAAGGTCCCAAGGGTTTGGCTGTTCGCCAATTAAAGCGGCACGCGAGCTGGGTTCAGAACGTCGTGAGACAGTTCGGTCCCTATCCGGTATGGGCGTTGGATGTTTGAAGGAAGCTGACCCTAGTACGAGAGGACCGGGTCGGACGAACCACTGGTGTATCCATTGTTCCGCCAGGAGCAGCGTGGAGTAGCCAAGTTCGGACAGGATAAACGCTGAAAGCATCTAAGCGTGAAGCCCCTCCTAAGAATAGACATCCCGTGGGATTTAATCCCCCCAAAGACCCGTTGGAGATTACAACGTTGATAGGTCACAGATGGAAGCGGAGCAATCCGTGGAGTCGAGTGATACTAATAGGTCGGGCGGCTTTTTAATACTTGTAAGACTGTCAGGAATAGGTCTAACCGCAAGGTTATCCATCTCCTGCTCTCCATATAAGGATTCGAAGGTAACCAGTTAATCTGGTTAGAGCGATTGCCGTAAGGCGATTGCCCTTGACGATATAATAATGGCTTGAAAGCGTCTTGTCCTCAAGACGCCCTTCACATCTTATTACGCTTCCAAGTACAATGTTAACCAGCCACTCCCTCGGGGGAGTGTATAAGCCTCTCAAGATGAGAGGAACGGTTTTTAAGTGAGATTATAGAGAATACCAACGGTATTTTCTAAACGACCGGCATGCCGGTCGCCTTTGCCTACGAAATTCCCTGGTGCCTATAGTTTGAGGGCCACACCTGTTCCCATCCCGAACACAGAAGTTAAGCCTCAACGCGCCTATGGTACTACGGTCATTTGCCGTGGGAGAGTGGGTCGGTGCCAGGGTATACATTGCTGCTACGTGCAGCCCAGACGGCCACCCTACGGGGTGGCCGTTTTTGTTTCATCTTTTCCTTTGCTTTTTCAAATAGATTAGTTGTCAATTGCCACTGCGGCCTTCCAGTAAGCTTATGGCTGATCGGAAGTTGCCGACGTAACCCGGCACTCCGGATACACGTCGCAGACCTGCTTGAAGTCAGCGGTGGTGAGGTATTCCAGTGCTCCCGGCTTAATGATCCCCGTGGCATTGAATAGACCAGCCGATACCGCTGCCTTGCCTGACTCGGCGGTTTCTTGGAAGGAGTTCGTGCCGACCAGCTTTAATCCCTTACGGTTAGGGAAATCCGCGAGAGGGATTTGGAAGAGTGCGCGCGACTGATTGTTTGTATAGTTGCCGGAAATGATACCGTCCTCACCGATGGAGATTTGCCGCAGTATACCTGCCGGGAATCCGTTTTGATGCCACAGCATCGCGGTAGTTGCGGAGCGGAATTGAGTGAGACCGGTGTAGTCCTTTGGTCCGCCTGCCTGTATGGCGATTCGCACGGTTTGCAAGCCGTTGCCAGGATCAAATTCAATAATAGGATCTCCGTCATCGGCAGCGAAGCTATCTACGGACCCATCTCTGGCGAAAATCAGGGTTCCCCTGGTGCCTTTCTGGAGAATCTCCGTCCCCGTGGTTTTTGCCTCCCAAAGCCAACGGCTCGGCGTAGCCGTGGGCGTAAAGCGAATTGTCAGCAGGTGCTCCTTGCCTGATTCGTCATAGGCACTAAAGGGGCATTCAGGCGTTTGCGTGTCCACGGCTTCGCGGAGGACGGTTGCATTCGTGTTGGTGTTGAAAAAATTGGGAGACGGCTGGGAATTGTTGACGTCTGTCGCTAGTATGGCCAGGTCCTTAAGAGCAAGGGCCGTGCCCGGTTGCCCGCGGATTATGACGGCACCATCGGGGATGTTATCCTCACTGCCAGCGGGATCCAAGGAGATGGTTTGGTAGTTGAAGGCGGTTCCGTCTCTTTCCGGAAGTTCGAAGTTGTCCTTTAATTTCGTAAGGAGTGACGCCATGGTTGTACCACCGGGACCTGCGACAAAGATCAATGGGGCCACATTGGATGCGGGGCTGTCGCCGATAGATCCAGTCACGCTAAGCATATCCCCGTTTTCAAGACCCAAAGCATTGCCGGACCCATCGAAGAGGTTGCTCAATAGATCTCCCGCCATGGCAGGGCTCCGGAAAGTTTCGGTGCATATTTCCAGCCGGTGGGTTCCAGCAGGAATGTCGGAGGGAACGGAGAAGGCTTTCGTAACATTCGGTCCACTAATCGGCCTGTTGCTCGTAAGCTGGAAGTTGCGGATAGGCTTGGTGTTTCCGTACAGGGTGATCGCTCCACGGAGAACGGTATTGTCGGATGAGGTAATGAGATCAGCCGTAGTTCCGGTGCCGAAGTCCATGCTCGCGTTCCTTAAAAATCCGGTTATGGAAGTAAGCAAATTGGCTACGGTAAATCCTTTCGTTAGCAAGACGGTTTCAGTATGAGTGGAGCCTTGGCCCATCGTCGCCGACAACGTTATCGCATCGCCGATTTGCATGCCCAGTTCATGGCCGTCGTAACTATTGAGTCCTATCAATAGGTCGGCTGCTTCGGCGTGATGCAGAAATTTTTGAGTGTAAAGAATCGTCCCTTTTCCCTCCGCATCGGAATCCAGGTTGCGAGCCAATTTGATGAGAGATGTTGCGCGGGGTGGTGCCAATTCTTGAAAGGGCCAGTGGATATCAACCAACTGGCTCAAGGGTACATACGATCGGGAGAGCGAATCTTCGCTGATGTCCGGATAGGGCACTTTGTTGCTGTACAAAGGAATACCTTGGAGGCGGATCTTGGCGTTTCCGAGTGTGAGGTATCCCTCGCCATCTTGAATAAAACTAGCCGGCCTGCGGAAGTAAACGTATTGCGATCCGTTCTTGAGGATGAAGAAACCGCTGCCTTCGATGCCGAGGTCCATGATATGGCCGGTTGCCATCAGGTTTCCTTGCAGGAATTCATACCTGTTCCCTTTTCCCGTGCTTAGCTGTGCGTCCAATGAATCGCCGGGAGTTGGGCCATTCAATCCGGATGCTGATGAGGGTCCATCGCATCCAGCGGTGAGCATGGAGATGGAGAAGAGTGCTGCCAATAATCCAGCATGTCCGCGAAAAACCGCTTTTCGAATGCGCATGGGTGACTCCTGGTTAAAAAATCCGTACCCCCATTATGGACTATACCGATTACGGAAGACAAGGCCCGAATTGGCCTGCGGGAAGGTAAAGTTTTCCGCATTCGAATCTTTTGTCGAGAAAGCGCTAATTTATTGATTAAATAATCCTTGAAATATCGAAGTTAATATCCGATATTTCAAAGAAGAAGTTATGCCGATCCGAACCCTTTCCAGACTCGATCACCTAAAGGCCGTCAAGGCGGAATTGAGCCGCTTTCCCGTGGTCGCATTGGTCGGTTCCCGGCAATCCGGAAAAACTACTTTAGCCCGGTTGCTGGCTAAAGCCTGGAAAGGCGAAACACATTGGTTCGACTTGGAAAATCCCGGAGATGCGGCGGCGTTGTCTCAGCCGGCCTTGAGCCTTCCCGAGCTTAAAGGATTGGTGATTATCGATGAGGTGCAGCGACTTCCGGACTTGTTTCCCTTGCTCAGGGTTTTGGCGGATCGCAAGCCTTTGCCAGCTCGTTTCCTGGTGTTGGGGAGCGCTTCCGGGGACCTGATGCGGCAGGGCTCCGAATCATTGGCGGGGCGCATTCTATTCCATGAATTGCCGGGGCTGTCGCTAACCGAAGTGGACGGCGCGAACTGGGAACGGTTATGGCAACGGGGCGGTTACCCTAAGTCCTACCTGGCACGAAGTGGACTGGAAAGTCTCCAGTGGCGCAATGCTTTTATCAACACTTTCCTGGACCGGGACATTCCCAGTTTGGGGCTGCGGGTACCGGCCCCGGAAATGCGGCGCTTTTGGATGATGGCCGCGCACTATCATGGTCAGACTTGGAACTCATCAGAAATCGGCCGCTCGCTTGGGTTGAGCGACAAAACCATGCTTCATTATCTGCGTATCCTGGAGCAAACCTTCATGGTCCGGCTTTTGCAGCCGTGGTTCGCGAACATTGGCAAGAGAGTGGTGAAGGCCCCGAAGTTCTATATCCGGGATTCAGGATTGTTCCATGCGCTAATGGGTTTGAAGGATCAGAAGGAGTTGTTGCGACACCCCAAATTGGGCGCGTCATGGGAAGGCTTTGCTTTGGAGGAAGTGTTGAAACATACTGGCGCGGGACGAAATGCATATTTCTGGGGAACGCACGGTGGCGCGGAGTTGGATTTGCTTCTCACTGACGGCAACAGTCGCAAGGGCGTGGAGTTCAAATATTTACAGGCTCCATCAACCACCAAATCCATGCATGTGGCCATGGCGGATTTGAAGTTGGACCGATTGCTTATAGTCTATCCAGGAGAAAGAGCGTATGCTTTGGCGGAGAAAATCAACGTAGTGCCTGTGACGCAATTGAAAAAATACCTGACTTAAATCCACAACTAGCTAGCAGTAACTAAATTCCAGGCACTTCTCTTACCAAGCGCACGGCGCAATGCTTGTAGGAAGGTTGCCGGGAATGGGGATCGAATGCGGGGTAGGTCAGGCGATTGACTTCCATATCGTGCATGGGCATGAAAAGTTGACCGGGCCGTACCGTTGAAGCTACGGCTGCTCGGGCGCGTGCTTGCCCACGACGGGAATGGACGAGCACCCATTCACCTGCGGAGATATTGAGACGGCGCGCATCTTCCGGATTTATTTCGACCAAGGACTCTTTGGGATGCAGTTTTCGTAATACAGCGGATTTACCGGTTCTGGTATTGGTGTGCCACTGGGCCGAGGAGCCTCTTCCGGTCATCAGGATATACGGGAATTCGCTGGAGGTGGGCTCTTGCACCGGCTGCGGTGGGCTGAAAATAAATTTTGCTTTGCCATCGGGATGGAAGAATCGGCCATCTTCAAAAAGCCTGCGTTCGGCTACTATGCGCGTAGTTGAAGCGGTTGTGGAAGCGTTGGTGGATGTTGCTGGACCATCTATCCTGGTTTTCGGAAAAGGCCATTGAATTCCACCCAATTCGTCGATCATTTTATAATCGGTTATGCCTGTAAAATCGCAGGGGCTGTTTTCGGATAGGGAACGCATGACTAGAAAAGCCTTTTCTGGTGTTTCCATATCTTTAAATAGGGATTCACAACCCCAGTACTTGGCGATAAGCTTGAAGATGTAGAAGTCCGCCAGGGCTTGCCCGGGAGCCGGTGATACTTTTTTGAATAAGCCCAATCGGCGTTCCGAGTTGATGACGACGCCTTCTTTTTCTCCCCATCCTGCGGAAGGCAAGACAAGATGCGCATGCTTGGCTGTATCCGTATCCGGATACATATCCTGGACAACCAAAAAATCCAGTTTGCCGGCCGCTAATTTGAAATCGGACTGATTGATCCAGGAGTGGGCCGGGTTGGTGGCTATGACCCAAAGACCTTTTATTTTTCCATCGTGAATTCCTGAGATGATTTGGTCATAGGCCAACCCTGGAACTTTTTGAATGGTATCGGGATGGATTTGGAGTATATCGGCCACTTCTTGGCGGTGAAGAGGATCTTGGAAGTTACGGCCGCCGGGAAGGCCTGTGGTGTTGCTGAATAGACGGGAGCCCATTGCGTTGACCTGGCCCGTAATGGAATTTGCGCCAGTGCCAGGCTTGCCGATATTGCCGGTCATGAGCGCAAGGTTGATTACCGCTTGAGCGGTGCGGACGCCTTCGTGACTTTGATTGACTCCCATCGTCCACCAAAAGGAAACTCGTTTGCCTGGGCGTAGCAATTCTGCAAACTCCAGTAAACGTTTTTCACCTAGGCCGGTTTCTTTGCCGACGGTGAGGGGATCAAAGGTCTGTACATGTTCACGGAAGGCTGCAAATTCTGTGGTATGGGCTGCAATATATTCTTGGTCGATCCAGTTTTCGCGAATGAGAATATGTGCCAATCCGTACAGCAGGGGCAAATCGGATTTGGGTTGGATGGCATAATGGCGGGTCGCAGCAAGTGCGGTTTCCGTTTGGCGTGGATCGACAACGAGGATTTCGGGATTGCGCTGATTTTTCATCACGCGTTCCCACATGATGGGATGGGCTATGCAGGGGTTGGCGCCGAGAAAAACCAAAACATCCGATTCTTCAAAATCCTTATAGGTAAAGGGCGGAGCATCAAAGCCGAAACTTTGTTTGTAGGCTACATGTGATGTGGCCATGCATTGCCGGGTATTGGCATCGCCGTGTATCATACCCATTCCAAACTTGGCCAAAATTCCCAGAACGAACATTTCTTCAGTGGGAATTTGTCCGGTGCTTAAAAAGGCAACGGATTCGGGTCCATGCTTGGCAAAAATTTCTCTGAATTTTTCCGTGAAAACCGTGAGGCCTTTATCCCAGTCGATGGGATGCATGCGGCCCTGTTTGTCGCGCAGTAATGGGGTCGTCGCGCGGTCTTTGGATTTAAGCGGTGTGAGCGCTTCCCAACCTTTAGGGCAGGCCATGCCGAGATTGACGGGATATTCCGGGTCCGGAGTTAAGTTGATGGCCTTGCCATCCTTCAAATGAATTTTGAGGCTGCAGCCTGTGGAGCAATAGCCGCAAACCATGGAGGTGGTAGCGTCGGGTTGTAAACGATCGGGTGTTTTGCCAAGACCGAATCGCCCAGGTGAAAGCACCATTTCATGCGTGAGCTTGCCTTCTCGTTTGCGGAGGAGACTGGAAATAGTTTCAGTGAAAGTCATGAATTTGATTCACCCAAAAAACCGTTCAGATTTATCTGTAACCAATGGCAAAATCACGAAGCTATGCTCCCGGCATTCTGGGTGGCACACATGCCGTAAAAAACAAATAGCGTTCCAAACCTTCTCCAGCCAGAAGAGCGCATAGTATGCATAGGGACATCACTGGGTCAAATGAGCCTGTGCCGGTGTAGCCGCGATACAGCCAAAACATGGGCAGCACAAGGCCGCCGAGGATGCCTAAGTTAAAGCGCCAGCCGTGGACAAATCGAAGTTCACCGCGCAGCAGGAGGGCTGTTTTCTTGAGTGGGTTGGCGTCTTGATCGTCCACGTGCCTTTGCACACGGGCTTCACAAATAAGCTTTGCGATGAGGGCCAGGCCCATCAACATGCAGATTGGCACGGCTAAATGCGATTGAGATGCGGCGGATGCTTTCGCGCCGAAGCTGTCGAACCAGGCCACCAATGCGAACAAACCGGCCATGCCCGTGACCATCCCGGAAAGAAAAAATTTGGCCGAAGTCAACCGCGTTGCCCAGTAGAGGCGCGGAGTATCCCGATACACCATGGCTGAGCTGTAGACGGCCAGCAGGCTGAAAAGTATCAATGTCAACCGCATCGGCATTCCAGTAGTTGCAGCCACCAGTACGCCAACGTTTTGTCCAAGAGACTTTGCGTGGTAAGTCAGCACAGCGCCCAGGGCCGCGGCCAGGCTTGCGCAACCAAAGAGACCGAAGAGGATAATTTCTCGGCTCAGCCACGACTTGCGGAAACCGAGCACGGCGCGGAAGGCAAACTGAGGGCGACCCAAGTGAAAAATGCTGACTAAGATGGCCAGATTCATGAGGCCTGCACCAATGCTATGGGCCCATGCTTGAAAATCGGTATGGCTCGGCAGCCATCCGGTCCAAGTTCCTATCTCCAGGAAGAAAAGAAATCCCGCGGCCATTTGTGAAAGCGTCAGCATGAGCACCAGGGGTATGTGTGCTTTTTCCTTTCGAAATTTATAGGCGTCAGCGGCTTCCATGCCTGCCGGAAATTTGCGGGTGGTTTTATAACGCGTCGTAGGATAGGTGTATGTTGGATCTGGGGCACCAGGTAATGCGGTGTAATCGGTGGGATTTTTTAGTACGTCCGCATTTGAAACCACGGTGATGCGGATGGCTTTGGTAGGGCAGGCCTGCACACAGGCGGGCGCTTCCCCGACTTCGAGTCGGCTGGTGCACATATCACATTTCCGGACGATGCCTTTCCCATGGTGGTATTGGGGGACATCGTACGGGCATTTCAAAATGCAGTATTCGCATCCAATGCATTGATCATCCAAATGTTTTACGATGCCGGTAATCGGATCTTTTTCAAAGGCTTTGACGGGGCAACCATTTGCACATGCGGGATCCAGGCAGTGTTGGCAGGCGGTGGTTACCGTTTGCTGCAGGGGCTTGCCCATGACATTGTGGATGAGACCGACCGAACGCCAAGTCTCTTCCTCGTCCAGACCATTTAGACTATGACAAGCGGTGACACAGGCTTTACATCCCGTGCAGCGATCAAGGTCCACTTCAAAAGCATATTGCTGGCCAGGTTTGGGCGATTCAAAAGGCAGTAAATCACGGTAATGGCTTTCTAATCGAGGCTTATTCCCGTTCAGCCCGTTTATGCGATCGTGCTCGGTGGAAAAACGATCTACCGCCGTCAGGTTTTGCTGTTCCTCCAGGTATGCGCCAATCAGCGCCTGCCCTTCTCCTAGGAAATTGTTCAGGGAGGGTTTTGTCATTTCAGTACACGTCTCGTTGATACCGCTTCCCGGTTTTCATGGTGTCCAGATAAACCCGGGCCGATTCCGGACTCTGACCACTTTCTTTGGTGATGACATGCAGCAAGGCCTCTTCCACATCCTTGGCCATACGTTTGGCATCCCCGCAAACATAAAAGTGCGCACCCGCCTCAAGCCAGGCAAATAGTTCTCGGGACTGTTCGAGCATGCGCGTTTGTACGTAAACCTTTTCTACTTGATCCCTTGAGAAGGCCAGGTCCATCCTGGTTAAAAATCCCGAGGTTTCCATGGCCACAAATTCATCGCTATACAGAAAGTCGTATTGTCGGTGTTGGTCTCCAAAGAAAAGCCAGTTTTTACCCGTATCACCCAGGTAACGGCGTTGTTGCAAAAAGGCCCGGAAGGGAGCGATACCGGTGCCTGGACCCACCATGATAATCGGACAGCCGGGTTTTTCAGGTAAAGTGAAATGCGCAGTGGGTTGAATGAAAACGGGAGCAGTCATCCCCAGGGGAATTCTCTCAGCTAGAAATGAGGAGGCTACGCCAAGTCGCCGACGACCAGCAGCAGCGAAACGAACCACAGCCACGGTCAGATGCACTTCGCCGGGATGTTCATCCGGGGAACTGGAAATGGAATACAATCTGGGAGCGATTTTATTCAGGGACGCCGCTAAGTGCTGGGCATCGAGACGCGTGTGGGGAAAGTCCATTAAAACGTCAAGCACATCCCGTTCCGCCAAATAAGGTCGGGCCTTGGCGCCATCCTCGCCGATGAGTTCGTCCAGCCGACGTTTTTCGCCCTGGTTTTGGCAGGCCTGGCGTAGGTTGAATAGCAGGCGCTCTGAGCCGCGGCGGAGGTCGATTCTGGAAATCAATCCGGACCGCAATGTAATTTCCTCACAGCCATCTAGGGTAACCTTCTCGTTACCGAGACAGTTGAGGGATAGAATGATCCTATCCACCAGTTCATAGCAGTTGCGGGGGAAGACTCCGAGCGCATCGCCAACCTTGTATTCCAGATCGCTTCCAAGTAGTGAGAAGGCCATGTGTCGCGTGTCCTTGGAGGATCCTTTGGCATTGAGTGGATGGTTTTCCAGCAGCGGAGCAGAAAACGGATTTTTCCGGGAATATTTTGGAGTTGTTGCCGCTGTTGTCTCCTGCTGAACCAAGCTGCGTGGGACCAGACTGTGCTGGGATGGGATTGCTTGAGTCGAAATATTTTCGGAAACCGCTTGTCCCTCAGAAGCTGCTTTGCCATGAGAGTGGGCCAATGATTCCAGGACATCTGTCATCCATTTTTCTGCGGTGGATTCGAAGTCCGTGTCGCATTCGATTAATGGGAAAAGTCTTTTCGCTCCCAATTCGAACAGGCGCACGTCCAAGTTTTTTCCGGCTTGGCAAAAACGGGAGTAGTTGCGATCCCCCAACCCCAACACGGCGAATTGGAGTTTGGACAGGGTCGGTGCTTCGGGAGAATTAAGCCATTCCCAAAAGGCTACGGCATTATCGGGCATATCCCCATCACCCCACGTGCTGGTCAACAAGAGAACGCGGGTTTCCTGAGTCCAGTCGAAATTGCGGTACTGATCCATTCCCAGCAGACGCGGATTGTACCGTGGGCTGGTGCCGTCGGAGGCCAATGTGGCAGTCAACTTTTCCGTTAATGCTTGTGCCAAGCCTTCCGTGGTTCCAGACTGGGATCCATACAAAACCAGGACAGGCAAGGTAGCTGCGGCACGCGATTCTACACTGGCAATGCCGTTGGATGCAACAGTCGTGTGGCTATTGGATGCAGCTATTGTATTTCCGTTGAAGTCGGCATTGACCAATCCGGCAAAATATCCGTTCAGCCAATTCCGTTGTTCAGAGGAGAAGGGGGAGGAATCGGGAAGGACGGGAGGGCTCATATGTGTTCCTTGGTAGTTAAAGCTGCATCCAGGAATAATGCTTGCAAAGCTTGGCTGTTCTGTCGCCCGGTGAAATCTGAAAAGCTTTCTTGCGGCATGCGCAGTTCGAGATAGATATTCAGAATGCGTTCGATTTCCATCGGGACTTGGGGGACGGGGACAAAACGCATAGCGGCCACTGCCATGCGGCCTGTGCGGCCATAGCCACCTCCCACAAAGAAATGGAAACCCGGGCCTTTATAGTTTTCTGTATCCACACCTATGGCCAAAAGTCCAATGTCACCGATAAAATGCTGCGCGCAGGAATGGGTGCAACCGGTCAAATGAATATTGACGGGGTGTTCTAAAGTTACCCTACCCTTGAGCCACTCCGTTATGGCTAATGCCGTAGATTTGGTGGGCGCCATTCCGAATTTGCACCCTTCGGCGCCCGTGCAAGCTACAATGCCGGCGCTGATAGGATTGGCCTCGTGATTGAGTCCAAGAGCATGCAGGTCCTTGGTGGCATGGCTTAGGTCGGAATCGGGTATATCGGAAAGAATAAGGTTTTGCCATACGGTTAGTCTTAGCGTTCCGGAGCCGTACTGTTTGGAGAGTTTTGCCAAGCCATGCAGTTGTTGCACGGTGAGCCGCCCGACCGGCACATCGACGCCGACGTAGTTTAGTCCAGCCTGCCGCTGGGGGTAAATGCCTAAATGGGCAGCTTTATTTATGGGGGGCGCGGACAAGCAATCGGATTCTGGTACGCGGCGTAATTCAAAAGTGAGCAGATTCTGTGTTTCGCTTAGGAATTTTTCGAAGCCCCAGGAATCGAGTACGTACTTGAGGCGGGCGCGTTTGCGATTGCCCCTGTCACCGCTGGAGATATAGACTTTAATCATGGCCGTGATGACGGGCAGGCATTCTTCAGGCTTGAGTAGAAGTCCCGTATCCCTAGCCAGATCTCCGTGGCCGGTGATGCCACCGAGGGCAACTCTAAAATAAACTCCGGACTCAAAGCCAGGCCTGCCCAATATTTTGACAGCCTTTAAACCAATGTCATTGGTGTCTTCGAGAGAGGAGACGGTGTTTCCGCCGTCAAAGGCTACGTTGAATTTGCGTGGTAGCCCGAAAAGATCCCGGTCATGGAGAATGAGGTGATGCAATTGTCGACAAAGTGGAAGGACATTGTAGAATTCATTTTTGTCGATACCGCTTGTGGCGTTTCCGGTGACATTGCGGATATTGTCCGCACCGGATCCACGTGGGGTTATACCCGCTTCATGGAGGTCGGTGAGCAGTGAAAGCATATGCTTGCCGGGGATCTCACGAATCTGGAAATTGGCCCGCGTGGTAATGTCCACATAGCCCCCGCCATACATGCTTGCTGCTGCGGCGATGGCTTCTGCTTGAAGAGCGTTGAGCACGCCACCGGGAATCCTCAATCGACACATCATTGCGGTTTGTGCCGGGGACACATTCCAAAGCCCGTGGGTTTTAAAGCGATAGAGATCGTCGCCTTCAGGAAGATCGTTTTGCGCGGATAGTTCGGCGATGCGTGGCCAAGCCTCTAAAGGGTCGGCATCAAACTTTATTTTCTCTTCTTTGGAGAGGCGCTTGCCTGC
>JAYSRH010000155.1:0-12410 GCA_043721115.1 Fibrobacteria bacterium
TAGACTGTCTCGACCGCCGAGCGAGTATTCCAAATTCGACCCCAAGGTCAGCCCTATCCAACGGGAGCATTTCCATCCGCCACCCAGGTCCAGGCCTAAACTGGCGTTGGTATCATCAATTCGCCCTTTTATGGGTTTCAATAGGTGCGTTCCCGTATCAGGGCTACCGTTTAAAAGATTGAGATTGTCCAAACCAATCTGCGGTCCAAGATAAAATGCCAGCGTATTCCACGATTTATGAAACCTTGTGAGCAGAAAATACCGGTTTTGGATTTTCTGTACCGTATCTGCCGGTTCTCCAGCTTTAATTCGGAACCCTACACCACCTGAAAACCAGGGTTTATAAAAGTATCCCAGCTCACCTTGCCACTGGTACAAACTTTGGCGTTCACCATAATTTTTTTGTTTCCCTCCCAAAAAAGCTCCACAGATTCCGCGTTCGATATATAACGCACCAGCCGGATAGGGAATAGATTTGACTACCACTTCTGATGGTGGTGGTGGTGGTGGTGAATCTACTGGGGAGCCTATTTGTGATTGTGATTCTGCTTGAGGTTGCGAATAGGCAGCGGAAATGGACAAATACAAAAGTGCTATCAGGCACACCCGACTAGTGCGCCCGCACTTCAGCAGCAGGTGGGAAGCAATGTTCATGCGGGAAAATACTCCCTGAAGCTATTGGGTACCAAAATCTTTCTTCCAAAACGTTTTTCCAAATCAGCCGGGCTCATATCGTCCAGAAAAAGGTTTTCCTTATTCAAGCTGTTCGGCGGAATAAGCACGGGCCCTTTGCCTTGGCTCTTTTCCAAGGCGGCTGCAAAGTCCTTTCCACACAATAGGCCCGTCACCGTGACCGTGGAACCGAAGGTTAAGTTTTCGCAGGTAAGGAGCTCGGACTTAAGACCCTTTTTAGCCTCGAGTGTTTTAAGCAGCATTCGCTGCGTCGGTTCGGCCAAGGTAGCGGTAAGCACCGTGATCTCCCAATTGGCGGGTGCTTTGGGAAGAAAAGGCAATTCGCGGGCGAAATCATCCATCAAGGTGCGCAATGTGCCTACACCGTTTTCGTACTGGCTGAAGTCACCATAGAACTCCGCCGGAGGAATATCCACACCTGCCAAAACATACAGTTCATCGGAAGGAAAGATGAATTGCTCACCCGTTTCCGCCAAGGCTTCCCGTCCATGACGTTCGACTCTTTCCAAACAGTCCAGGGCGTCTTCACGAGTACACAAACGCAGATTCGGCAAGTTTTGGCGATGGGCGGTGAGACCGATGGGAACCACGGAGATGGAAACGAGATCGGGAAATAGCGGACGCAATTCCTTTAGGGATCGCTCCAAATATTCTTTGTCATTCCAATCCGGGATGATGACCATCTGGGTATGAAACGCTATCCCGTTCTTTCGCAACCAGTGCAACCGTTCCATGATGGGTTCAAGCTTTTCATTCTTGAGCAGCTTGGCCCGCATGACCGGTTCCGTGCAATGGACGGACACGTAAATCGGTGAGAGCTTCTGGTCGAGCACACGCTGCCAATCGCGATCTTGCATATTCGACAAGGTGGTAAAGTGGCCGTCCAAAAAGGAATACCGATAGTCCTCGTCTTTGACATACAGAGAACGGCGCATGCCTTTGGGTGTTTGGTGGACAAAGCAAAAGACGCAGTTGTTTTTGCACAAGTGAATCTTCATGATTTCGGGCTCGATGCCGAGCACGGCCCCGGGTTCCCGCTCCACATTTAAGTGCAGCAAGGTTTCACCCCGCATGATTTCAAACTCTAGAAACTCACCACTGCGATGGAATTCAAAATCGAGTCGATCGCGCACTTCCTCCTCATTGATTTTAAGGATTTTGTCACCGGGAAGCATTCCCGCTCTTTCGGCATCCGAATCCGCTTCAATGGCGGCGACTTTGATCATTGCGTTACATTCTATTAAAGGGACCGGCCCGGGCACCAGATCTGATTGGAATGGGCCAACTTAGTCCCGACAATTTAAACAAAAACCACTCGATTTTGCCATTCTCACAGACTTAGGGGGATTTTTTGGCTATTGTTTGGGTTCACCAACCCGGTACACTCCTTGGATTTCTCCCTCGTATCCTTGCTGACTCTCTGGCGCCGTCCTCGCATCGTCGTTCTCGATCTGCGCCCTTTACAATGCGGATACGCCAATAAAGGCATCGGCCGGTGCACGCGGGAGGTGGCTGCCCGTATCTTCAAATGGAGCCGCATGGGCGATGGGGAGCCCAGTTTCCAGGTATACAGTTTGGTCCTAGCCGGTTTCGAAAATCCTATGCCAGAAATTCCCGTTCTCCTTCTAGCCCCGGCTTGGAAAAGACCCTGGATATGGGACCAGGTTTGGCTTCCATATCACTTATTCCGCAAACGCGTGCGGGTATTCCACAGCTGTGTTGCTTTGGGACCTTTACCTCAGATTTCCTTTCCCGTATTCTGCCGATACCGGGGCATAGCTGAAATTCAGGACTGGCAAATGTTCCGGGCAGAAGCCACGGAAATTGAGAAATTTTATCGGCGCACTATGCGCATACGCATCCAAAAAAACGGCCTATCCAAAATCCGGCGCATAGTCGTGCATTCCGAATTTGTCCGATCCGAAAGCATCCGGCAGGGTATAGATGCGAAGCGTATTACACTGATACGGCTAGGCTGTGATCACTTCGATGCGCTTATGCCGGAAGCTTGGCCTATGGAAAATTTTGTGCTTTCCGTTGGAGATACGCCGAATAAGAATCTGCCCTTTACAAACGCGGTTCTGAGCCTGCTGCGCACCCGATTCATCCATCTCAATTGGGTGATAGTGGGAAGCCGAGAACTGGTGCTGAAACAGTTGGGTTTCCCTGGGGAAACGCTTCCCGAGTGGATTACGCTTTTGGAAAGGCCTTCAGATGGGGTTTTGAAAGCCTGTTATCAAAAGGCCCTGGCGTTATTATTTCCGTCCACACGGGAGGGTTTCGGTATTCCAGCCATGGAAGCCATGCGCCTCGGTTGTCCCGTGCTGGCCTTTGATATCGAACCCATGAAATCGCTCATCAACCATGCACCCTCTCTTATGCCCGTTAGCGACCCTGAGGCCTGGTGTGCGGCCCTGATTAGATTGTTGCAAAATCCAGAATTTCGTGAAGCCGCAAGGGCTGCCGGACGAAACCAGGCTGCGGATTTTACTTGGGACAATACTGCTAAAGCGCTGCTGCAACTCTTTCAATCATAAAGGAGAAAAGCCAAAGATCTCGTTTAAATTGCGAGCGTCCAGATAATTGATCGTGTCAACCCGGAAAAATTGCAGAGGTAAAACGGGTAAGCTACCTTTACCACCTTTACTACCTTTTAGTCCGGTTTGAAGTCATCGACTAAAAACGGAATACATCCCGCGTGTGGTGAATCATTCGCGATCCCTGGCCCGAGTGGCGAAATTGGTAGACGCTGAGGACTTAAAATCCTTTTGTCGTAAGGCAGTACGAGTTCAAGTCTCGTCTTGGGCAGGGAACCCGCGAAAGTTATAGTGGACGGGGTGATTAAAAGCAGCGATTTAGCCATGTCCCTATCTTCCTACCCATTGGAAATCAAAAGGCATTCGGAAAAACGATAGGTATGGATTTCGGTTTTGTGGTATGTTTTGTTGGGACGAAGGGAAGGCAATTGACCTCCAATATTCGGAACGGACGCAAAGCAATTTTTCTGGATCGAGACGGTACCCTCAATAAAAATGTGGAATACTTGAGCGATTTTGACCATTTTGAGCTTCTGCCCGGAGTGGAGAAAGCCTTGCAAATTTTTCAGGAATTGGGTTTTCAACTTTTTGTGGTCACCAATCAAAGCGGTGTCGCACGCGGACTCTTTCCTATCCAGGCGGTAGTTGAGCTGCACCGTCGCATCGATCAAGCCCTTACATCCAGGGGCGTGCACATGGAAGAATTCGTTTTTTGTCCACATCATCCCCAAGGTAGCGTACCCGAATACACGCTAAATTGCTCCTGCAGAAAACCGAAACCTGGAATGCTGCGTTACCTCGAAACCAAATACCATCTCGATACGGAAAAGAGTTTTATGGTCGGAGACGCATACCGGGATGTGCAGGCCGGCTTGCACGCTGGCGCCCAGGCCGTTTTACTCAAACCCAACGCGGATCCCAATGCGGAATGGGACACGCTTGACAACCCGGGTAATATAAAGGAATTTGTTTCACTCCTTAGTTTCGCAGAAAGTTTGAGTAGCGTTGCCTAATAAGAAAAGTAAGTTTAGCCCCATGAACACGGGTATGAATAATTCGATGGAACCCCCTGTTGGACGGACTATGGAAGAAGAAAAACAGATTATTCAGGAATTGTACAAAACTGGGCAACTGGAAAACATTTGCACTCATCTCCTTGAATTCGTTTCCCGTCATCGGGACGAGATCAATGCCATTGTGCAGGGCAATCCAAGTCCTAACGCGAACATCGTAGCCACGCAGCAGCTCATCCAACATAGGGGTACCATCCACCTTCCTTCCGAAATGGCTGACCAGATCAAAGAAATCAATAATGAAATCTGGTATCGCGGTGAGCACGGGGACTATGACCGCGCCAAGATTCAGGAAGAGTGGGCCATGCGGTACGCTTCGATGTGGCGCAATTTCCGCATAAAAGAAATTCTCTACGTCGTGGAACAGAAATCCGAAGAGATTAATAAAATCCTCAAGTAATCCCGAGCCGAGCCTGAGACTGGTTCCGTGCGTCCGCGCACATAGTTTGCCCAATTATTCTTGCTACCTTGAATCCTTCTACTGGAGGGCCTCGCATGGATTTTCAAGAACCTGAAATCATCAAGGACAATCTATTCGGCTTCTTTGAGCGACTCAAAACCATGAGTTCGATCAAACGGTTTGGAACATTGCCCATGATCGAAATCGAAAGCGTGGCGTCCCACTCCTACAATGTCGCCATCATGGCCCTGATGATCGCGGATTACGAGGATGGACTGAACATCAGCCGTGAAGTGCTGCTGCGCAAAGCCTTGTTCCATGATTTTGAAGAAACCATTCTATCCGATATTCCCCATCCCATCAAGCACCGCTTCAAGGGTGGAAAACTCGGCCAACTGCTCAAGGAAATCGTTCCCGAACTCATCGAAAATGAAATATTCAAAGAGCTCCCGGACCGGCTAAAAAAACTTTGTGTCAATGCCGCCTTAAGCGCCAAGGAGGATACGGAAGGCCAAATCGTGGGCGCAGCGGATGCGATGGATATCATCATGACGTCTCTGCGGGAACTGAAACTGGGGAACCGTTACTTTGAACGCATTTTTGAAGTTGGACTGTCCATGCTTCAGAAATACGAGAAGTTCGCCTTCGCACGTTTGTTTGCGGAAAGCGCCCGCCGATATCGCCTTCAGGGCGGGGATTTGAGCGCCAAGCCTACTTTTTCAGACGAGTTCGTGACCTGACTATTCTTATCGCGGGAATTGATGGTATCTCGAACCAAGCCGAACACCATGAGGTTTGCAAACCGATTGTCGCTTTCCTGGTATTGCAATTGCAGGCTATCGGGGGCTGCAAATACGGAACGGAGTCCAAAAGCAATTCGTCCATCGATGTGTTGGCCTGGGGAAAGGGAGGACTTGCGGAGGGTTCCTGCCGACCAAAATCGAATCCGCTTGGATAGGTCCGCGACCATGCGAATGTGAAAATCTGCGTTCTCCTGATTGGTTTTGTGCATGTCGTCTTTGGTTTTATTCCACTCCTCCCTTTCTGCTTTGGTTTCATCTGCAAACAGACCGACAAGGTCCAATCCAACAGCCCCCAAATCCAAGACAGCACCCGTTACAACTTGACTGCCATACCGAGCCTCCTCGACAGCCATGACTTTTTTTGTCTGGTGAATGACCGCTTCCGGGTCGATGACACTCAACAGCGAATCTCTTTGATGGACGAATAGCCTGAATTTTCCCGGATCAAAAAGCACACTGTCTCTGGATCGATTGACGCAGGAAATCCGAAAAAACAGCGGAATTCTGGAAGAAGCTCCATCCTCTGTCTGTTCGCCCATTTCCAGGAATCCGGCTTTCAAATCATAGTCGTTGGTTTTTCCGGCATGCAACTCAACACCATTGTCCCAAATGGAGCCCACGGTTGAGGCGCGATATTCAAGGACCGGTAATGGAGAGAAAAAACAACCATTGAGCAAAAGGGAAACCGAACCAAGTGAAAGGATACTGGCTTCTAAGTGGTTTTTCAGTTTTGGTGGGGCCATGGAAGGCTAGACGCTTACCACACCCGAATCCGCTTTACGGTTCAATATGCGCTGCGGGACCTTAATTCAAAAGCATTAACCCTATGGTACTGGAATGGCAGGACCGACCAACAGAAATCTGATGACTACACTCGCGGCGAGGATGTTCAAAAGATTATCCAACCGGCTGAGATAATGTTGGGTAATGGAGAAATTGCGCCCAGTGAGAATGCTTTTTTCCACCCACAGATCGAGAACGGCCGTAACTAGAAATTTGGCAAGCAAAACGGCCAATATTCCAGGCTGTATGTTCGAGAAACGAAGCAGCGCCAGGTATGCGAAAGGCAGAAAAACATAAAAGAGTATGTTCAAACGAGACAGGCGTGGAACGCCGCCGTCTGCGGTCACTGCCAGGCGGAATTCTTCCGCTTTGGCCAGCAGGGAAGCGAATGAACTCGTCAATTGATGGAGATTGAGTCCGGCATACAGGACTGTAATGACCGCAGAGAGCTTTGCGAAAAAAAGAACACCTTCCAAAATATCACCCTTCCAACGATTCTTGAATGCGCAAATAACTTTGATATCTGAAATCCGGCAACACTCCATCGGCAACGGCTTTAGTCACCGCACAGCCCGGCTCGCCTTTATGGATACAGTCTCGAAACCGACACTGATTTATATAGGGACGGAAGTCCCGCCAATGTTCAGCCAAATCCCGTCGGGTGACGCCCACAATACCCAGTTCACGGATGCCGGGAGTGTCGATGATCCGGATGTTTCCTGCCACAGTATAGAGGTGCGAGGACGTGGTGGTATGCCTGCCTTTGCCTTCGCCCTTGCGCACCTCGGCGACCTTGGGTAAGGCCCCAGGCACCAATGCACGAATGAGTGAGGATTTGCCAACGCCGGATGGGCCGCTGAGAACCACCTGTTTGCCAGCCATGGCCAGACACAAGGCGTCAAGACCTTGGCCCGTTTTTGCGGAGATGGAAACCACCGGATACCCGACTCGTTGCAAATACTCGAGCTCTCGGGGCAGAACGGGATCGAGGTCGGCTTTGTTCATGCAGAGGATGGCTTGGATAGAATAAATCTCAGCAAGTGCCAGATAGCGGTCTACCAATCTAGGATTGAATTCCGGTCGGCGGGTGGAGGCTACCACCACCAGCGCATCGACGTTGGCAGCTAGGATTAATTCCTCCGATGCCCGGTCCATGGGGCCGGGGCGAGAAATTTTACTGGTGCGGGGAAGGATGCCCGTAATCATGGCTTCTTGCTGTGTGCCGGCGGCGATGAAGTGTACTCGGTCCCCGACGGCAAAGTTGGAGAATTCAGCTAAGTCGATAATGGGGCTGTACTGACAACTGTAATCCAGGCCGTCGTCGCCGGAAACCAGCGCCGTTCGGCGCTGAACTTCCACCAACGTACCGACCAGATTATTTGCCATGACCTTGTGATTCCAATTCTTCTAATTCCTGGTAGAGCAGCGCGAGCTCCGCTTCCGCTTCGCGTTTTTCGCGAGCCAATCGTACCGAATTCTCTGCATCGGCGTAAGTCTCAGGTCGGCAAAGCTCCACATCCAATCCGGCCACTTTGATGTCCAGGTCGGTAATTCTCATTTCAATTTCAGTCCAGCGTTTTTCAGCCTTACGCTTGATTTTTTCCGCCTCTTTTTTGGCCTCCCAATCCAAGGGGACAGTCGCTGATGCGGAACTATTTGAAGTGGGCGTTGGAGTTGAGTTTGATGTTGAGTTTGAAGTTGCGAGAGGAGGAATGGTACTCGTCCCTCCAATTGTCGCGCCAGCTTGGACTTGAATTGGCTGAGGCGCATCCTTTACCGGAGACGTTTTGGGATTATCCAATGGCTTCGGCGTCGGGGACTTGGAAAGTTTGCCGGTGGCTTTAGGCTCCGGCGCACCTTGATTGTCACTGGCGAGTTTTTGCAAGTAGTACATGTAATCGCCGGGATAATCCGTTACCCGTCCGCCACGGACTAGAATAACCCGCGTAGCAACGTGTTCGCAGAAATAGCGATCATGTGAAACAAAAAGCACTGTGCCGGTAAAATCTGCAATCGCTTGCATCAGGAGCAGTTTGGAGTCCATGTCGAGATGGTTGGTGGGCTCATCCAGAATCAAAACATTACAATTCCGGAGGAGCAGGCGGCAGAGTCTGACGCGGGCGCGTTCGCCACCGGATAGCACTCCGTATTTTTTGAAGGCATCATCATTGCTGAAAAGCATGGCGCCCAGAATGGATCGGAGTTGCTGGGTAGGAATTCTAGGATGCGTGACAGCTAGAAAAGAGACCAAGTCCATTTCCGATTCCACCGGCGTCGGTTCCTCGTATTGGGCGAAATATCCGATTTGCACATTGGCACCCGTGACCACCGTTCCCTCAGTTGCACGTTCTAACCCTTGCAGAAGTTTGAGCAGCGTAGATTTACCGGCACCGTTAGGCCCCACCAGTACGGCCTTTTCTCCGGCCTGAATTCCAAACTTGCCGTCTTCAAATACCTGGTGATCGCCGTATCTTTTGCCTAGATCTTCAGCCTCGAAAACCCACTGCCCCGAAGGTGGCGCTTCCGGAAAACGCAACTTCATGGTGGCGGCATCGGACGGAATTTCAATGCGATCTATTTTATCCAATTGCTTTTGCTTGCTCTGGGCCTGAGTAGCTTTGGAAGCCTTTGCCTTAAATCGCTCGACAAACCGCTCCAGGCTGTCAATTTCATCTTGCTGCTTTTTGTATTCCCGCAGCAACTGATCGCGGCGGACTTTTTTCTCTTCCTCATACTTCACGTAGGGCAAGGGATAATACGTTAGACTGCTTCTTTGAATTTCCATCACTCGGTCGCAAGTCTTGTCGACAAATTGGCGATCATGGGAAATAAGCACCAAACTGCCCGAATAATCTTTGATATAGTTTTCCAACCAGACGATGGATTCGAGATCCAAATGGTTGGTCGGCTCATCGAGAAAAAGACAAGTGGGCTGGGACAATAGTACCCGAGCCAGGGCTACGCGCATCCTCCAACCGCCGGACATCGCTCCAAGGGGCTTATCCTGTTCCTCATTGCTGAAGCCAAGGCCGGCCAGTATCTTGCGTGTTTCGCTCTCGGCCGTATAATAATTGCTGCGGATAAGTTCATCCTGCAGAAAATCCATACGATCGAGTTCCGCTTCCGTAGGCGTTCGCTCACCTAGTACGTTATGCAGGATATCCAGTTCCTTGGCATAAGCCAGCGCCTCGCTAAAGGCCTGCAGCGCCGCCATATACACAGTAGCACCGCCGTCCTCTCCTAGATGTTGCTTTAAGTAGCCAACCTTAACGGAACGGGAACGGATAATTTCACCCCCGTCTCCCTTCATTTCCCCGGATAATAATCGGAGCAAAGTTGTTTTCCCGGAGCCATTCGGTCCGGCTAGGCAGATCTTTTCCTTGTCGCCTAGTTGAAAGGAGATGCCATCAAAAATCGGTCTGTCGCCAAAGGACAGGTGCAAGTCGCGTACGTCTATCATAATTTTTCAGATTTCCCAGGTAAAGATAGTTTAGCTAACATTATCATCATGATCGGCGACTGGGTCAAACTGGCCCGCCTGAGTAATGCCCTGGTGGCCGGATTCGGGGTCTGGCTCGGCCATGCCTGCCTTCCACAGCAGATGGACTGGACAGCAGCCTCCATTGGGTTCATAGCCTTAGCCCTCTTGGTGATGGCGGGCAATATCCACAATGATATCCTCGATCTTTCCACCGACAGTATTAACCGACCAACGCGTCCATTGCCCCAGGGACGCGTAACTGGCAAGCAAGCCTGGTGGGCCACAGTTGCCCTTTATTTTACCAGTTTGGCGCTCGCTTTTACTTTGGGAAGAGCGGCTGGAATTCTGACACTAGGTATGGCGGCACTTCTTTACATCTATAATCTCAAATTGAAATCGCTTCCCTTATTCGGCAACTTGGCCGTATCGCTCCTTTGCGCCCTGGCCATTTATTTTCCAGAATCTCCCGGACTGCCGATTCACACGGGACTTCCCGCCCTATTTGCCTTCCTAACTACCCTGGCCCGAGAAATCGCCAAAGACGCAGAAGACATTCTCGGGGATACAGCAGTCGGTCGGATCACTTTTCCTATCCGCTTTGGTACCCTTTCTACTCGCTTGGCCTCAATGCTTGTTACAACCCTGATCCTTGCTTTACTCCCCATTCCCTATCTCTGGCTCAATTACCATGCTGGCTATGGTCTGGTTGCCCTAATTGGGCCTTTGCCGCTACTTGTTATTGTGTTGAAAAAACTTTTCACACATGTACCCGATTGGGGGGGAATCCAGCGTAACTTAAAGTGGGTTATGTTGGCCGGCATGTTGGCCATCTTTGCCGGCATTTTATTTTAAAAGGCTAATAGGCAATATCCAAGGTCCAAAAATGTCCAGGACCTAACGTTGCATGACCTTGATAGGCATATTGGAATTGAAAGCGCGACCAGCACAGTCCGAGCCCAGCGGCCAATGCCGGTTCCTGCTCCCCAACTGGAAAACCGGCCCTGGCGGTAATCATGTGATGCCAGGACACTTCAGCTCCCATTGGCCAGACTAACTTTTCATCATTACGTGTTCGCGCATCTGCAGCTACGGATGCGGTAAATGCTGTCCCAAAGGTTTGTGTGTAGGCTAGACCCGCTTGAATGGCCGTTGGGGGAAAAGGATCCTGATTCCCGTCCAGCTTGGCCCGGGAGCTCCAAAAGTCCGCATTGAGCGCGCTTAAGCCAGCATAAAGGCCACCAAGTACGTGGTAGCGCAAACCGGCATTCATCATGGCTGTGGCGTAATTGGCTTCTGAAATATTATTGCTGGCGAAATTTAAAGTTGCCCCCCAGGATAATTCGCGGAACCTTCCCGCAACTCCAGCCTGGGCCTTGAGTGTATGAGCACCATAGGCCGTGGTGGGCCTGGCCGTTTCATCAAAGCCCGGAATATTGTCAAAGCCCAAGTATCGGGCATTGAGTAGGAGCCGGTAGCTAGCCGTGGGAATGGACCAAGTAATGTGACTGCTGTTGCTTTGAAATTCAGAAAAGGGATTACCGCGGCCTACTACTAGGCGACCGGAATCCGAGGCCGGGGCAGCAGGGTTGATGTCGAGTTCTCCTGTCCCATCCGCCAATGCTGTGCCCGCGCCACCCAAGCCCACTATGCGCGGAGAAAGGGGCAGCTTTAGGAATTTGAAGCTGGCTTCTCCGTTAAGCGGATGTGCCATCACCGCAAGCCAAGCCAGCAAGGCGATACACACTCTACCGCGACGGGCTAAGCAAGAAAAAGACATAGGGGGATAAACTAAAAAGAATTTCAGAAGGCGTACCTCAGCCCAACCGCATAGGGATTTACTGTGAGGTAACCCTTTTCAACCAGCAAGGCATAATCAAACTTGATTTGGCGTTTGCCCCACGGCAGATCATACCCGAATCCCAGAGATAAATTTCCTCGATCGACGCCTGCCCGCAAGTTCATGCTTTCTGTCCAATGCACGTCAAATCCAAGGCGAAAATCTTGCGTGTGAAAATTGGCATCACTGCTGTAAATCTCGTTCTTCATCTGGAAATCCATCAATTCAAAAGCCATATCGACGGTTTTGCTGCCCGCCTTCGTTGTATAGAAAACCGCACCCACCAGGGTTTTAGGAAAGAAATCCTTAGAAGTATGATCAAAACCAGAGGCGTCTTCTGCAACCAAGGTCGTCTGATCAAATTCCGCGGACAATCGTTTGCTGATCCCAAGATTGCGCACCACCACACCGGTTTTGAGAGCATTGCCCCAGCGCCTATACCAGCCAAGATTAAAAATTCCGATGATATTGACATTGCCGGTAGAGCCATCCAAATCCATGTTGGAAGAATACCCTTGCACGGAAACTCCAAAACTATTGCTGCGCGATGTTTTGAGTCCAATACCCAGATAACTTTCTATCGCTTGGGGCCTGGCTACGCCGATTGGCTTCTCATCTGCGCTATAGGCTTGCACATTAAAATCCCCACGATTAAGCAGACCCAGACCCATGCCCATATTCCCAGCCACGCGGCCCTGTATGGAGGCAAAGCCGCCATTGCGATCGAGGCTGCGAATGTCCGCACCCAAGCCCACCGTCGTTTGCCGATTGAAAGGAAGTACGGCAGGATTCCAGTACGCGGC
>JAYSRH010000156.1:0-12398 GCA_043721115.1 Fibrobacteria bacterium
TTCGTCATGGAGCTGAGGACCCTGGAAAGCATTGCCGGGCATCTCGTTTCCGCCCAAGTCACACCGAAAAATAAAGTCGACAGGTAGCGCAATCATGAATATCCTCGAAGCCGTATCAGAAAACCTAAAGATCCGTAACCCTCAATGGCGGTTTCCCGAGGAGAGCAAGGCACTCTCGCTTTCCGAAATCGAAACCCGCTCAAGGGTATATGCAGGACGATTGGCCTCCCTGAACGTGGCCACCGGCGATAGGGTCGGTATCCTCTTGGACAATTGCTCCGAATACGCTCCATTATTGCTTGGCATTTGGCGGCTCAATGCAGTCGCCGTGCCCTTGCGGCCCAAGCCCGGGAAGTATTTCGATCTTGCCGAATATCTCCATTCTGTGCAGGAGGTCTGCCGCTTCCGGGCAATCATAGTCGCAGCCGGGGCGGATCCGCAGGCCGTCCGACATTGTTCAGAGGCCTTTGCAACTCCGATACTCTTTCTCCCAGAGTTGCTCTTGCCCGGCATGCCGGAATCGAAGGTTAATGTGCCGGAGATTCCCGGCATCCTGCCTGAAGACGCGGCAATAATCCAATTTTCTTCAGGTACGACGGGCACACCCAAAGGGGTCGTGGTTACGCATGCGATGATGGTGGCGCAAATTGAGCAAATCAATTGTGAAGTCCATTCCGGATGCAATGGATCAAAGGTGACGTCATCGGCTTCATGGCTGCCCTTCAATCACGATATGGGCCTTTTCATTGGTCTATTGAATCCACTATTCGTTGGCGCGGACAACTTGCTAGCGTCTCCCAGGTACTATATGTTTAAACCCAGGCGCTGGTTCCAGATGATGCATGAGTACAATACCACTTTGCATTTCACCACGAATTCCGCACTGTTGGGCTCCTTCAATTCGCTCGCCACGATTGAACCCGGCACCCTGGACCTTTCCAATCTCTATATGTATATCGGCGCCGAAAAGGTTATGCCCCAGGTGCTTGAATCCGCATACCGAATCCTCGCGCCTTTTAAAATGGAAAAAAGAAATCTACGCATAGGATATGGAATGGCGGAAAATACACTGGGGGCGGCCTCAACGAATAAGCCGGAGATCAGCGTTCGCCGATTCCATATCGGGGAAAAGGGCAACCTGACACCCACCCTGGATTTCGGACCCGGCATCCACGAAGTCGTTGCTTTCGGGTCTCCCCATGCAGGCACACGCATTACCATTAGGGATGACCAGGGAGAGATCCTTCTGGAATTACAGCTTGGAGAAATCACTATTGAAGGGCCTTGCGTGATGGCAGGCTATTTCCGGAATGCTGCGGCGACACGCCTGAGTCTGGACGGTTCCCGATTGCGTACTGGCGATATAGGATTCACCTATGAAAACGAGTACTATTTCCATTCCCGGAAGGACGACCTTTTGATTATCGGCGGAAAAAACATTGTTCCCGATGAAATCGAGGCTCAGGTTGAAACCATGGCCTTTATAAGGCCCTCCTGCACGGTTCTGCTGGGAGTGCATGAGCCCATTACTGGTGAAATGCAGCTCCGGTTGCTGGTGGAACCCAGACTTCCTGCAGGAACCAAATTCGGGCTAGAGCATAGACGGCTCATCCAACAGAAGGTATTTGAAACCTCCGGCGTGTTGATCCAATCCATCCAAGCCTGTGCAAGCGGCTCGGTCGAAAAGACATCGAGCGGCAAAAAGCGCAGAAAAGTGATTTCCCAAAGGCTGGTTTGCGGAGAAATCGTTTTGGCGGATTAGGTTTGGAAAGCGGATAAGGGTGGGGGGTTAGTATGTTGGCGCGATTCTGTTTGAAGCGGGGACCGGTCATTATCGGTTTTTGGTCCGTTCTGGTATTGATTTTCCTTGCGGCCATCGGGCATCGGGTACTCTCCATGGATCCCGTCGTGGACAATTCCGTTGGGGTATGGTTCATGCAGGACGATCCCGAACTCAAAGCTTATGAGCGCTTTAACAAGGAGGTTGGGGAAAGGGAGTGGTCCCTGCTCCAGGTCGAAACCTCCTCGATTGGAAATCCAGAATTCCTTCGCGAACTCAGCGCAATTACAGCACGCATCGGCAAACTGGCGCATGTCACCAAAGTCGTCTCCATGACGAATGTACGGGACAGCAAGGGCCTCGAAGACGGCTCCCTGGAATACGACAAGTTGTATCCCGCCAAGGATTCGCTGAGCCTGATCACGGACGATCAATCGATCCGTTTCCGGAAGGCATTGGCGGGCAATCCCATTTTCGAAGGGACCATCCTGAAATTCGGAGATGACCGTCATTCCATGGTTCTCTTCCAGAACGATAACTTGATCCGGGATGTCCACCCTTACCGCATCGAGATGGTCGATTCCATAAAGGCGATTCTTCGCGGTTATGCCACCGTGACCGGATTTTCCCTGGCAGGCACGACCATGGTCAATGCGGAATTGAATCGCTCCGCATTGAAAGACGTGATTCTGTTTTACGTACTGGTCACCTTGTTGCTGGTCATTTTCGGCGCTTTCTCCCTGAGAAACTTCCGGGATCTCGCCGTGCTTCTGGCCGTAGTCACGGGCTGCGTTGTGCCGCCCATGGGCTTGCTCGCGCTTTTGGGCATTCCCTACAATATGGTGACCATCATGTTGCCGCCGATCCTGGTATCCCTCTGTGTCTGCGACATCATCCACCTTATAAACGGTTTCCATTATGAGAGGAAATTCCATTCCTCCGCCCAAGCCATGGAAACAGCCATTGGGAAAATCTTTTCAGCCTGTATCTGGACTTCGGTAGTCACCATGGCCGGATTTCTATCCTTGGCTTTTTCCACCGTCATGCCTATTTGGCAGATGGGCATCTATTCTTCCTTCGGGATTTTCATGGCCTGGTGCATTACCATGACCTTGGCGCCCGTGATGCTGGTCCGGTTTTGGCCGCTCGGAAACCTGGATAGCGGCAGTCAGGCCTCCGACGGATCCAAGGAAGCGGGTTTGTATGCGCGTAAATTCGTACCCATCCTTTTCGGCAGATTACGCCCGCTTTGGCTTTTCATTTTCGCCCTTATGTTCCTGCCTTTATTCGGTATCTCCAAGCTGAGAGTCGATACCGACTACACAAAATTTTTTGGTAAAGACGCGGATTTGACCCGGGCTTATGCGACCCTCGAAAAAACGGGATTCTCCCAGAACGTGCTTTCCTTGGTGCTCCGTTTTCCAGAAGGCAAAACCTATTCGTCCAAGGACTATTTTGCCCGGGTAAGATCCTTTGAGAAGCAGGTTTCGAACCTGCCCGAGGTCCGGAAAATATTATCCCTTACCCAATTGGTGGAGCGCATCGATTTGGCCTTCAATAACGATGCCGACACCGAAGGGATTGGAGTTGGCGACAATCAAGCGAGCAGCCCAGTCGCCGATAGGATTTCCGGATATTCGCCGGAACAAATCGACCAGCTGCTCTTTCTGGGGGAGCTTTCCGGAAATGACGATATCGCCGATTTCTCTAATAAGGAAAGGAATCGGGTCCAAATCCAGGCCTTGACCCCATACTTGAGTTCGAGGAAGCTAGAGGATTTTAAACGCAAGATCAATTCATTGGCTACGGAAACCCTGCCTGCCGATCTGACCGTCGAGGTACTGGGCGCCACAGTATTGTGGGCCAATATGGATAAGCAGATCAGCCATACTCAGGTTGCGTCTTTTCTGGCTTTGGCCATAGTCTTCCTCATTCTATTGCCCCTGATATTCCGAAGCGTGCGCCTGGGTCTTTTGGGTGTTGTCATTAACTCACTCCCACTGGCCATGACCTTCGGGGTCATGGGACTGCTGGGCATCAAGATAAACATGGCCACTGCCTTGATTGGTGGTGTCTCAATCGGCTCGACCGTGGACAGTACTATTTTCTTCATCAACAGATTCCAGCAAGGCTTAAAAGAGGGTCTGGAATGGGATGCTGCCGTGCGCAATGCCCTGATTACGGTGGGAGACGGAATTATCATGACCTCGGTCATTCTCGCGGGAGGGTTTTGCTGCATGGCCGTGTCCGGCTTTTTACCTACCGCCCAATTCGGCATTTTCACCACGTTTACCATAGTCAGCGCCGTCTATTTGGATTTGTTCATCGATCCGTTGCTGCTGACTATATTGAATTTGAAAAAAAAGCCGGTTGCCAAGGCCTAAAAAACACCCGTGGCCATGGTCAATGGATAAACTGCAGGAAGGGATTGTAATGAGAAAAGTATTGTGGCTCACGTATTCACTCCTGCTGCTGGGGAGCGTTCCGGCTTGGCCGGCGCCTCGCGACGGACTGGGCATTTTCACCGAGGCAGCTGCAAGGGATGCCGGCTATGGGGATCAAAGTGCCGACATTGTCATGACTATGAAGGATAAATCAAGAAAAGAGGATTTCCGAGCCATGCGGCTTGCCAATCTGGAAATCGGTCCCGGTGAATATAAAACCACGCTTGTCTTCGATAAGCCATTGGATGTTGCGGGAACTTCCCTGCTGACCTATGCCCATGCCAAAGCGGCATCGGATCAATGGATTTACCTTCCCGCCTTTAAGAGAGTGAAGAAGATTTCGGATGCGAATAAAACTGGATCCTTCATGGGGAGCGAATTCACCTTTGAAGACATCAATTCGATGAATATCCAGATCGTTAAATTCCAGTATACACTTATTGGAACCGAGGTCCGCGAAGGTGCCATAGGCTGGACTGTGGAGCGCGATCCAATAGATGAAAACTCCGGTTACAAAAGGCAAGTGGTCTGGATAGATACGCTGAAATTCACGGTCGGGAAAATCGAATTCTTCAATCGGGAAGACAAGCATGTAAAGACCCTGACTTTAACTGGATATGAGAAGTTTCTGGACAGGTATTGGCGGCCCAAGGAAATGAAAATGGAAAACCTGGAAAACGGCAAAGGCACACTTTTGACCTGGAACCGCTATCGATTCAAAAAAGGACTTAAAGAAAAGGACTTCGACATATCGATGTTGAAGCGGTAATGAAACTGTTTCTGAATTTACATTGGACGACGGTTCCCCAGTTCGTCATTCTGGTTGGGCTTTGCCTCTGGTCCGGTCGGGGAAAGGTTGTGGCCCAAGGCCTGGAACTCGCGGGAAGCGTATCGATTGAATCCAGGCTTTACCATGACAAAGCCCTATTACCCGGGCAGTCGTCGGTCAAAAACCAGCCTTCCCTTCCCGGCCGGGCCACGCATTATCCATCCGCTGCGCTCGAACCAAAATGCAGCTTCAAATGGGAATCGACGGGAGCGGACTTTGAACTGCAACCTTACCTTCGTTTTGACCGCTATGATTCAAACCGCACCATGCTGGATTTACGGTCTGCCAAGGCCGGATTGGCCATGGGGTCCTGGTATTTGAAAGCCGGCGTGGATGTGACCTTTTGGGGGGTGCTTGAATTCCAAAACCTAGTGGATATCCTGAACCAAACCGACCTGCCTTATGATTTTCTTTCCAAGCGCAAACTGGGCCAACCCATGATTAATATCAGCCTAATCACGGATTGGGGGAACCTTGATGCCTATGTCTTGGAATATTTCCGGCCGAAAACTTTTCCTGGACCTGCCGGTCGGTCCCGTCCACCTTTCCCTGTTTCCCATTCACCCGTGTACGAATCACAATTAGGCGAACGGCAGCCGGATTTTGCCTTTCGATTTTCCCGGACGCTTGGAGCGTTTGAAATTGCCGCTTCCCATTTTTTCGGAACCAGCCGGGATCCGGAAATCACCGCCGTTCCGGATCCGGCAAGTGGCGTATTGCTTTCAACTCGCTATCCTCTGCTTAACCAATCCGGACTGGAGGTTCAGTGGACCTTGGACAATCTGATTTTGAAAACCGAGGATGTCCTCCGGCTCAAAAGGGATTTCACCTGGCAATCGGCTGCCACCGGACTGGGGATGGAATACAATGTAGGAGCCCTTCTGGGCCGGACTTGGGATTTTTCCGTTTTGGGCGAATACCTATACGACCGCAGGAATGAATTTTTGCTCACCCCTTTCACGCGGGATGTATTCGTTGGATTGCGGGTCGGCTGCAATGATTCGCGTAGCACGGAAGTTACTCTTGGATTGGATTGGGATCACAGGCGTGGCCGCCTTGAAATCCTTATGGGGGAATTGGGCACCCGCCTGACCGATCGCCTCAAGATCTGGATATCCGGACGTTACTTGACCAAGTTGGAAAAGGCTTCGCCCTTTTATCCTCTCCGAAATGATGGTTATACCAAATTGCAGTTCGAACTATTCCTTTGACGCAGTCCTACAATGATTCGATTAGGTCGAATCGCGGGAACCTTTGCCGACATCTGCTGGAGTTCAAGGGAATCCTGGGCCATGCGCTGGAAGGAAAGCGCCCGGCGTTGATGGATAATTTTTTTCCATCCATTTTCACGGCGCCCTTATTTCTGGTGGCGGAAGTTTTATTTGGCCTGGGCTGGGGAAGTGATTTGCGATTGAAAATTGCGGCGATTGAAAAATCCTCGACTCAAATCAGGGGTGCAAGCACGGTTGATTTGAGAGAGCGGCAGCTCCAGAGTAAAAATTAGTCCATGAGTTCCCGCGGAAGGTTTGTTTTTGCTTTGAACGCGTATGTTACCGCCATAGCCTTCCACGATGGAGCGGACAATGAACAAGCCCAACCCGCGACGAACCTCTCCACGCTTTGTCGTAAAGAAGGGTTCAAATAACCGGTCCACATCCTGTGGGTGACACCCATTTCCATCATCCTCAATAGTTGCCAGTAGTCGGGCACCATCGGTTTTAAATCGGGTCACAATATTTCGTGCTGCAGCTTCCAATGCATTTCGATATAGATTTAAAAAAACCGGTTCCAGTCGATCCGCATCGCCCAGGCCATAATCACTTTTCACCTGGGCATCCCAATGGAATCCGTTCAACTGTGTATGAAAATGTGTTTTTGCGCAAGCCCGGGCCATAACTACCAATTGGATCGGTCGTCGCATTTTAGATTTGGCCGTAGACCCTAAGTCTTTTGAAAACAGTTCCAACTTTTCCACCACTCTATCAATGCGGTCAAGAATCTCTTTATTCTCCGCCGAAGCACCGCGTATTCGTAGAAGTTTGGAGTTGCCCTTTAAGGTGCAGATATGATTTTTGATTTCATGGCCCAATACGGCAAAATCTCTTTCGTCCTGAGTAGAGACAGTTAAATTTTTTCTTGGGGGTGCGTGAGACTTTTTATGGAAGCCAAAACCTAAACCTAAACCTAAACCAAAGCCCTGGCCCAAACCGAGGTCCAAGTTATACCGTAATATTGCCCAAAAACCGAGGGTAGCCACGCTCAGACAAATGAGGGCAGGGATTAGCGCACGAAAGGCCACCACTCCAAGTAGTGGTAGAATTATACAGGCTGATAAAGCCCCTATAGAAGCATAAAAAAAACCTATGGGAACCATGGGCTTAGCCATATCGTTCAAGCTACCCATTTGCGTCCGCACAGAAGTGGAAGCCGCAGCAAGTTCCGCTCTATTTTTGAGAGCGCCTTGGCCTCTGCCAAGGTCCTTTGGTCCATCTATTTCACGTTCTTCCATAACTGCCCTTCTACATAAGACGTATGAAGGGCGCAAAACGGGTACCTTTTTGAAAAGTATTTTTCGATTTAAATAGGAAAAATATTATTCCGAAAAATTAAAGGGGACGGTGACGATATCGTTGCCAATCGCCTTGACAGGTTCAAATCTCCAGGACAGAATTTTTTCCACCACCAAAGAGTCGAAATCGACGGCCCCGGTAGAACTGGAAACGATATCTGCATCCACGACTTGGCCGCTCGGGGCAATCGCGAAGCAGAGCGTTACTTTTCCTTTCATACCGGTATGGATACGCAAATAAGTGTTATACACATGCCGAAGTCCGGGTGAATGGGATCGGATGACGGAAAGGATGTCCGAAGTAGAACGCGTCGTTTCCCACATGGAAACGTCAGTCATCTGCATACGGCCCAGAGCTTCACTGGGATGATTTGTCGGTGAGAGTCGATTTATTGTGCCATGCGGCACAGTAAATTTTTCCGAGTCCTTCTCTCCATTTCCGTCTTCGTAATAAGAGTAGTTGAACTCGAAATTCTTTTTCCCGGGACGGCCTGATATGCGGGTCGGACCACTGCGCGTAAGGATGGCCACTTGCGATAGCTTATCCATATCAAGCTGCTGCAAAGTTTTATCAATGAGATCATAGGCGGTTAAATTTGTTCGTGCGGACCTGGAATTGATGAGCTTTTGGGCCAAGGTACCCGGTACTTTCACCGGATGTGTGCTTCGTGGGGAATGCGCCGTACTCGCTGTTTTAATCGGTTGGCGTTTTATAGAGCGGGGATGAAGATTTCTGTGGCCTTCTGGAGTGATGAAACTGATTTTTGGTGGCCAGTTTTCTGTGAGAGGTCCCAAAGGTGGATATAAATCGCCATGAATAACCACCTGTATTGTTAGCGCATACGTCACCAAGGCCAAGCCTAACAGGGAACCGGCGCTCATACAGCCAAACACGCGCCGATCACTTTCTAAATTCATACTTGATTCTATTGGTGACAATGGTGGCTTTGGTTTAATAAAATAGGCCAATACACTCACACTAGACATGCGAAGTCCTCCTGGGGGAATAGGTGTTCAAATACCCAATGGCGAATTACGGGAAACGAGAAATCAACGATTCGTGCCAGCGGTCCAATGAGAGTTTTGCCCTTGGAAAACCGATACGATTCGTTCCGTCTTCAGCTAATATACACGGTCTTTTTTGGCGGCGCAGTATGTTTCTGCTTTAGATCGGGATCGGCACAAATTATCTGTAATAGTATTAGTTTAAGACTAAAGTTCGCTGACCAATCCCTATGCGTATTCCGCTCAAAATGCACGGCCAATTTCGGAGGCATTGATGAATGAACTTGAGAATCTCAAAGCTGTAATTGCTTCGGTCGAACTTGGCATATGGAACTGGGAAATATTAAACGACAAAATTTCCTGGTCAGATGAACTGTTTCGGCTCTTTGGGCTTGAGGTAGGTGATGGCTTACCCACATATGCATTCTTCCTTTCTCTGTTGCCACCTGAGGACCGGGTATTATTGAATGTCAAGGTTGAAAATGCCTTGCGCATGGCCACCGAAAAAAAGGAATCGACTCGCTACACGATTGAACATCGTATTGTGCTTCCAAACGGTGCAGAGCGTTGGATCGAAGGACGAGGGATTGTAATCGTCGACGCAGACGGAAAGCCCGTTCGCATTACTGGAACGGCTCTCGACATTTCGGAAAGGAAGCACACTGCGGAGCAACTTCGTAAGAGCGAGGAAATACATCGCATTTTCAGTCAATTGGCGTCGGATTATGTCTATGTGGTGGACCTTTCCAATCCAACGCTTTTTCCGGAAATTGTTGGCGGCTCATTTGAGCGAACAACGGGTATGACTCCCGCAGAGGTCCAAGCTAAAGGGGGATGGTTGAGTATTCTCCATCCGGATGATAAGGCCAGCATGCTGGCGATCGTACCCACCTTAATGGCGGGTAAACCCAGCATTAACGAGTACCGAATTACGGATGGCTCCGGGCATATTAGATGGCTGCGCGATGCCGTGCATCCCATGACGGATCCGCAATCAGGTAAAGTTGTGAAACTGATGGGAGGCGTCCAAGACATTACGGAACGGAAACGCCTTGAGGAACAGCTCCTACAGGCCCAGAAGTTGGAAGCAGTGGCGCGATTATCAGGGGGAATCGCCCATGATTTCAACAATTTACTTTCGGTTGTCATGGGATCCGTTGCCATGCTTGAAACAGAGGTGCATTCTGATTCTGCTAGAGAGTCCTGCAACGCAATTCTGGAAGCCTCGATCCGAGGAGCGGATCTCACTCGGTCAATGTTGATTTTTTCACGACGGGATGCGGGAACGCCAAGACTCGTAAATCTGAACGAAGTCGTGCGCGATGCCATGCCAATGCTGGCTAGGGCAGTGGGACCGCGCATCACCTGGAAATTGAAAGGCAGCGAGTCCCAGGCGATGGTGAGAATTGACGCTGGGCAGGCCCAGTTGCTTTTACTCAATTTGACCGTCAATGCACGTGATGCCATGCCGGATGGTGGCTGTATTTCCATCAACCTACATTCGCAGCGCTATGGTAGTGGCGACGAATTGCCGGGTGAGCTCAATCATGGTCCGTATGTTCGCTTATCTGTGTCCGATGAAGGTGTGGGCATCGAACCGGACATTCTTTCGCACGTGTTTGAACCTTTTTTCACTACCAAGGCCCATGGTAAAGGCACGGGTCTTGGTTTGGCGGCTTGCCAGAATGTTGTCGGTCATGCAAATGGGGCCATCCACGTTACAAGTTTGGTTGGAAAAGGCACGACCTTCACAATTTTCCTGCCACTGAGCACCGGAGAGAAATCGAAAACAGTAACGAGTCCGGCGCAGCACTCGCCAGGCGGCATGGAGCGCATCCTTCTGGTTGAAGACGAAAAGCCTCTCCAGGAAATTTTAGTTCGGAATTTGCGTGATCGAGGCTATACGATCATTTCCGTGGACTCGGCTGAGGAGGCGATCCTTAAATTAAAAGCGGAGTCTTTCGCATTACTGATTACGGATCTCGTGCTTCCTCGTATGCATGGGAGCGAATTGGTAAGACAGGTGCGGGCAATACAGCCAGGCCTACTAATGCTCTGCATTTCCGGGTATCCTGGTGATTCCGATTTGCCTACGGAAATACCCCTGTTATCAAAACCGTTTACGATGGAGCGGCTAGCCTTTGGCGTCCGCGCGGTGTTGGATGGAAACTTTGATTCCAGCGCACTGGTCTAAATAAAACTAATCCCCAAGGTACGCTTCTTTAACCCTGGGATCCAATGCCAGCTCGGCTGAAGGCCCTTCCATAATGATTCGCCCGGTTTCCAACACATATGCTTTCTGCGAGCGGTGCAAGGCCAGGTTGGCATTCTGCTCGACCAGCAGAATAGTGGTGCCTTCCTTATTGATCTGGGAAATGGCCTCAAAAATGGTTTGCACCACCAAAGGGGCAAGACCCAAGGAAGGTTCATCAAGTAAAAGCAAACGCGGATGCGCCATCAAGGCTCGGCCAATGGCAAGCATTTGCTGTTCGCCACCGCTTAACGTGCCGGACATTTGCAGGAGTCTTTCTTTTAATCGGGGAAAGACATGAAATACATGTTCAAGATCACTTTTGATCTTGCTACGACTCTTTTCCAGGTAAGCACCAAGTTCCAAATTTTCGACCACAGTTAGATTGGCAAAAACCGCCCGGCCTTCTGGCACTAGGGCAATACCCATTGCAGCGATGCGATGGGTGGGGATTTTATTCAGCTTTTCGCCTTCGAACAACACGTCACCGGTATGTGGTTGGGTGAGACCCATAATACTGCGAAGCGTGGTGCTTTTGCCTGCTCCATTGGCACCAATTAATGTGGCCACTTGGCCTTTTGCAACTGTTAAACTGATATCGGTTAGGGCTTTGATGGCGCCGTAATTGGTCGAAATATTTTTTAGAGTCAGCATGCCTAATCCTTACCCAGATAGGCTTCGATTACTTTAGGATCCCGGCGGATTTCCGTGGGTAGGCCGATGGCGATGGATTCTCCATGGTCAATTACCTGGATGCGTTCACAAACGCCCATGACAACTTTCATATTGTGCTCTACAAGCATGATGGAGATTTTGAACTCATCGCGTAAGCGGCGAATGAGATGCATCAGGTCCGAAGATTCCTGCGGATTCATGCCCGCGGCGGGTTCATCAAGTAGTAAAAGGCGTGGATGCGTTGCCAAGGCGCGGGCGATTTCCAATCGGCGCTGCGAGCCATAGGGCAGGCTGGTGGCTTGTTCATCCGCGAATTTTTCCAGCTGAAAAAGTTGAAGCAATTTATAGGCCTCGTCCCGGAATTCGGCTTCTTCTTTTTGGAAAGTGGGGCTTCGGAAAATGGATCCGAGCACGCCTTGCTTTCTGCGCATGTGACAGGAAACCTGCACATTTTCGAGGACGGTCATATCGGAAAAAAGTCGGATGTTTTGAAAAGTACGGGCAATGCCGCCCGCGGCAATGATATGCGGCTTTTTCCCTTGCAAGGGCTGGCCATCCAATAGGATATCACCGGATGTAGGTGCGTAAACACCAGTGATCAGGTTGAATACCGTGGTTTTGCCCGCCCCATTTGGACCTATTAGTCCAAACAGTTCTCCGAGCCGAACTTCGAGATTCAGCTCCTTAACCGCCCATAAGCCACCGAACCGTATTGTGGCATTTTTTAATTCCAGCAAGGCCATTACGAATTAGCTCCCGCGGCTTTACGGGCTTCAGCGGATTTTTTGGCGGCTTTCGCTTTGTTGAAAAATCCGCCTCGTCCCAATATTCCTTGCGGCCTAAAG
>JAYSRH010000157.1:0-4507 GCA_043721115.1 Fibrobacteria bacterium
CGTGCGTCAGGGCTCTTGGCTTGGAACGGGGCCGAAAGAAATTCACTTGAAAGACAAACCGATGACGTCTGGAGTGTATGAATTGCGGCTTAAAGCTGGAAAAAGCAGTTGGACCCAGCTCTACTTAGTTACGCCGTGAGAGCTGATTGTAACTAAGCTCGAATAAACCTTTCGAAATCAGTTGGGGAAGGCCCCAACTGAAAACTTCAGCTATTCGAAGAGTCTTTCAGGTTCAATCCCAGTTAAGCGCTCCACCGGTTTGATATTCGGTTACACGAGTCTCAAAGAAATTCTTCTCTTTCTTAAGATCCAAGATTTCACTCATCCATGGGAACGGATTGGTCGCACCATAAATCTTATTGAGACCGATTTTCTCCAACCGTCTATCCGCAACATATTGGACATAATCCTCAAACATGCCTGCATTCAGACCTAAAATACCGCGCGGCATGGTGTCCTTGGCATAAATGATTTCCAGATTTACGGCTTGCCGAACGAGTTCGGTGGAACGTTCCTTAACGGCCGGAGTCCACAATTCCGGATTCTCGATTTTGATTTGATTGATGACATCAATACCAAAATTCATATGCATGGTTTCATCGCGCAGGATGTATTGGAACTGCTCCCCGCAACCGGCTAAACGGTTTTGGCGCTGGAAAGACAGCATCATCACAAAACCGCTGTAGAAGAAAATGCCTTCCATAATCACATAGTAGCCGATCAGGTTTTCCAGAAAAGTCTGGGCGCCTTTGAAGGACTCGGTTTCAAAATCCGGCCTGAGCATTTCCCGTGTCAGGGAAATTTCAAAGGCATCCTTGCCGTGGATGGAATTGACCTCATGGTACATATTAAAGATTTCCGATTCATCCAGGCCCAAGGACTCAACGATGTACTGATAGGCATGCGTGTGCAAGGCTTCTTCGAACGATTGGCGCAGCATATACTGGCGGCATTCCGGATTGGTGATATGCTTGTAGGCGGCCAGCACGATATTGTTGGCCACCAAGGAATCGGCGGTTGAAAAGAAACCCATGTTCCTTTTTACGATACGACGCTCGTCTTCGGAAAGCTCATTGCTTTTCCAAAGTTCGATATCGCGAGACATGTTGATTTCCTGCGGCATCCAATGGTTGGCGCATGCATCCAAATATTTCTGCCAGGCCCATTGGTACTTGATGGGTACCAGTTGGTTCAAGTCCGCCCGGCAATTGATGATGCGTTTTTCGTCCACGCGCACTCTGGCCGTGGACTCGCCCATCAAGGTAGCGAGTTTGGCTGGCTCCTGCGCCGCAGCACCCGCTGCAACGCCATTCGCACCCAAGATGACCGGGGCCACTAAGGTTGCCGATCCAGAATTCGTCTCTTTTTCATCATTCCAATTTATTGACATGCTTCGCACTCCTCACCATTTAATATTGAACAGGCCATTTTGGAGGCTTCCAGCTCCAGACCGGCATCCACTGCAACTGCAGATGGAATCACATCCATCGGTTCCTTGACGATGCTGGGCTTAAAAGCCTTTTCCGCCAAACGATCTTCCGCCGACTTCCCACCTGCCCCGGGTGTGCCGTTGCCGCCACCGGCCATATCTCCGGGGGAAACGGAATTGACGCCCCTGGTCTTGTCCAGCGTGGATTTTTCGGCATTGGTCGCGCCTAAGGACCGCAGATAATACGTGGTTTTAAGACCGGACTGCCAGGCCAGCTTGTACATGGTATCGAGTTTTTTACCACTGGGCTGGGCCATATAAAGGTTCAGGGACTGGCCCATGTCGATCCATTTTTGGCGCTTCATGGCGCAGGCGATGAGCCATTTGGGTTCGATGTCAAAGGCCGTGAGGAAAATCTTCTTGACCTCTTCCGGTATGCGCTTGATCTCCGCCAACTCACCGTCAAAGTACTTGATATCATCGGTCATGCTTTGATCCCATAGGCCCAGCTTCTTCAGCTTTTCCACCAGGTAAGTATTGATGATCGTGAACTCACCGGACAGATTGCTCTTGACGTATAAGTTTTTATAGGTCGGCTCGATGGACTGGGATACGCCGATGATATTGGAAATAGTGGCCGTAGGCGCGATGGCCATGCAATTGGAATTCCGCATTCCGTAAGCCTTGATATGCGCCCGAATCGGTGCCCAGTCTTTATGGGACATGCTGTCCATCAAAATGGGTTCGCCCCGTTCCGCAGCCATGACGGCCACCGTGTCGATAGGCAAGAGCCCCTTGGACCAGGCTGAGCCCTGATACGAGGGATACGTTCCCCGTTCCTTGGCCAATTTGGAGGACGCGAGTATGGAGTAATAGGAGATAATTTCCATGGACTTGTCGGCAAAATCCACGGCGGCATCGGAGGAATAAGCAATGCCAAGTTCGTAAAGGGCATCCTGAAAGCCCATGATACCTAGGCCCACGGGCCGATGCCGCATGTTGGCGTTACGGGCTTGTACCACTGGGTAGTAGTTCAAGTCGATGACATTGTCCAACATGCGCATGGCAATGTTGATGGTTTCGTCCAGCATGGCTTCGTCCAGCTTGCCGTCGCGGATATGGTTCAGCAGGTTGATGGAACCCAAGTTGCACACGGCGATTTCCGCCTCGCTGGTATTGAGCAGGATTTCCGTGCAGAGATTGGAGCTATGCACCACTCCAGCATGCCGCTGCGGCGAACGGATATTGGACGGATCTTTAAAAGTCATCCAAGGATGTCCGGTTTCAAATACCATGGTCAGCATCTTGCGCCACAGGGCCACGGCGCTCATTTTTTTGAAGGTTTTGAGGCGGCCGTTACGGGCTTCTTCTTCGTAGAACATGTACTTCTTGTCGAAGGCCTGACCATAGAGATCGTGCAAATCCGACACTTCATTGGGGCTGAACAGCGTCCACTCGGCATCGGCATGCACGCGCTTCATGAACAAATCCGGAATCCAATTGGCCGAATTCATATCATGGGTTCGCCGGCGATCGTCACCGGTATTTTTTCTAAGCTCCAGGAACTCTTCGATATCCAGATGCCAGGTTTCCAGGTACGCGCACATAGCCCCTTTGCGCCGGCCGCCCTGGTTTACCGCTACGGCCGTGTCATTGGCCACTTTTAAGAATGGGATCACACCTTGGCTTTTGCCGTTGGTGCCTTTAATATGAGAGCCCAAGGCCCGCACATTGGACCAGTCATTGCCAAGTCCGCCGGCGAATTTGGAAAGCAGCGCATCATCCTTGATGGCATTGAAAATGCCGCCCAAGTCATCTTGTACCGTAGTCAAATAGCATGAGGACATTTGAGAATGCATGGTGCCGGAATTGAACAAGGTGGGTGTGGAACTGGTGAAGCGATAGGAGGACAGCATTTCGTAGAACTCAATGGCGCGGGTTTCCCGGTCCACTTCATTCAGCGCCAATCCCATGGCCACGCGCATCCAGAACGCCTGAAGCAATTCAATGGTACGCCCGGCTTCCAGATGCACGAAATAACGGTCCAGCAACGTGCGCAGGCCGAGATAGGTGATGCCGAGATCGCGCTCCGGCTTCAAAGCCTTGCCCATGCGATCCAAATCATACTCGAGCATGCGCTTATCGAGTAGCTCCTCGCTCACGGCCAGGTTCATGTATTCGACAAAGGCGGAAGGATAGCGCTTGACCATCTGCGCCTGGGTGAGCCTCTCCCCCAGCACTTCATCGCGAATATCATCCATAAGAATACGGGCAGTGACAAAACTCCAAGCCGGATCTTCTTCGATATGCGAGCAAGCGACCATGACCATGGCTTTGCTCACATCTTTTTCAGGAATGCCCGGATACAGATTGGACAACGCTTCCTTGAGGATACGTTCTTCCGGAACGACACCGGTATAACCCTGGCAGGCTTCTTTGATTACGGTGTTGAGGCGATCTTTATTGAGCGGCACCACTTTGCCTTGGGCATTGGTCACGGTATATTCAACGGCTGGGGCCGGAACAGGGGCAGCGACAACTCCGCTTTGTTTGCCTTCCCGGAGACGCGCGCGCTCTTCCCGGTACAAGACATAACGCTTGGCGACTTCCGGGCGGCCAACGCGCATCAAGGCGAGCTCAACCTGATCCTGGATATCCTCTATATGCCAAGTGCCACCATTGGGGCGACGTTTGACCAGCGATGAAAAAACCAGATCCGCAATATGCTGAATCTCTTCTTTGATGCGGGCTGTGGGCGCTTCCAACCCTTCTTGAGCAAGAAAGGCTTTGCTGATGGCGATGATAATTTTATCCGCCTTGAAATGAACTACCGAACCGTTGCGGCGTTCCACCATATATTTTGTCGTTTCGATACCCGTTAAAGGTGCCTGACTTCCGTCTTTTCCATTCACTGCATTTTTCTCTACCGTTGCTGTGCTCATGCTCATCTACCTATTCTCCTTGCTGCCTGATTTCCCCGAGCGTCCCTGACCATAAACTCAATTACCAACTATGCTTTGTCGATGGTATTCGGTCCCCGGCGCAGCCAAAATGGACTGCAGGGAAAACCTCACGCAC
>JAYSRH010000158.1:0-4498 GCA_043721115.1 Fibrobacteria bacterium
CATGGATCTGACCATGCCCACCTTAGACGGACGTGGCGCCCTGCTGCAAATTTTGGAAGAATTCCCAAAAGCAAAAATCCTGGTCATCTCCGCAGTCAAAGGTCCGCTACTATTGGATTGCCTGGCACTCGGAGCCAAGAGCTATGTCGAAAAGCCCTTAAGATTTGATAAGTCCGATTTCGTCAAAGATTTTAAAATGACGGTGGAGGAGATCCTGGGATCTCCGGAGGCCTAAAAGCCAAGATCGGGTGAATATCCAATGGATGCCGGCAGTTCCGATTTTTTCCTGATCAACCTGGATGCTTCGGTCACCCCTGCAGCCGCTATGGCTGGCTTGGCCACAGGAGGGCCGCCGGTTGATCGATTAACACTTAGAGTAGCGCTGGGGCTTTCTCCACAGCAGGTGCTGCAATTTACCAAGTGGCTTGATTTAGTGCGCGCCAGACATCGCGACATACGCTGGGAAAAGCTGGCAACTCTCGCGCCCATTCTGGATATTGCTGTGGGGCCGGCCAATGAGGGTCGCCGTTTGCAATTGTTGTACCGAAAGTTACTGGATCGTGATGAAAATCTCACTGCCATACTTGTAATGGGAATCGATGCGACACCCGGACGATTGACTCAAGTGCAATTGGAAGAGGAAAAGCAACGGCACAAACTGGAAATCCGAGATGTGCTGGCCTTATCCAGTAATCCTCCGGAAACTTTAGCCGCTTTTCTAAACGACGCTGGACACCGTCTGGAAAATTCTCGCCAAGCGTGGGACGTCTATCTCAACGCATATAAAACCAGCACAGCTTCGACCGCTGGATTGTGGGAGGCCTTGAGCGGCACCGGTGAAACCACCGGCCAGCATTTGTTTCGGGAATTGCATATGATAAAGGGCAATGCCGGTGCATTTGGATTTGATGGACTGGCTGCGCTTGCCCAGCATAGCGAAAACCTTCTGGAAGGATTAAAAAACCCGGCGACTGTTACGGACCTGACACTGGCTGAACTCACCTCGGCACTGAGTGAATTGCGCATCCAACTAGAGGAAATTCGCCGCGCGCTCAAACAAGTGGCCGGAGAAGGCCAGGATGCCATGACCCGCATACTTAAATGGAAAATGGATCGCCTTTCCATCGCAGCCGCAGATGTGAATACAGCAAAACTCGATCCCCAATTGCTCAGCCTAGTGGAAGCCACCCGTCGCCTTCCCTTCCTAAGCCCCAACTTTCTAGCCCGAAAATACCTTAACCTTGTGGAACGCATTGCCTTAAATCTGGGAAAGCGCGTTTTATTCCGAGTGACCAGCAATACGGGTGATATTCACCCCGAAGCCTTTTCCAGGGTGGATGAGGCATTGGTGCATATCCTCAGAAATATGGTTGACCATGGCATTGAAACCCCTGCTGAACGCGCAGCAACGGGCAAGGGCGTGGCTGAGATTGAATTGGAATATGTGACCGAAGAGGATCGAGTTTTCCTTCGTATTCGGGATGACGGCCACGGCATGGACGCAAATGCCATTGCCGATCGAGGCGTTGCATTGGGCCTTGTCCCTAGGACTCAGGCGGATGCATTGGATGATGTGGGCAAACTTGGTTTGATTTTCTTGGAACGCTTCACCACCCGGCACGAAGCCGATTTGATTTCCGGGAGAGGCCTGGGTCTAGCCTTGGCCGCCCGTTGCGTGTCTGATCAAGGCGGTAACATCTATGTCTTCTCACGACTGGGTGAAGGCACACGATTTGCGATTGAATTGCCCCACATCGGCAAAAAAATGGCGCCGGATATTGCATAAGGAATGAGGAGTCAAAAGCATTCGAAGCAATAAGCCCCTGCATTCGAAGCGACAAGCCCCTGCATTTCAAACCTTGGCTTTTACACTGATTCTCCCAGGTAAAAGTCGTTCAGAATATCCGCATCGACCTCCGGCTGGGTGGAAAGCTTCTGCAATCTGGCGGCCAAAACACGTGGGAAGAAGGCCACATTAGGCAACTCGGAAATATCCAACCATACTAGCCCCACTTGACCTTCGTCAGGAGCCAAAGGATGGGTTTCCGGAAGTTCCATCAGGCGGACGTCAAAAAAGAAATTCACGAAATGTCGCCCCTTATGCACTGAGCGGAAATCGTGGTTGTCGCCCACATATTCCTGAACGTAACGCAGCCGGCCAACTGCTACCAAGGCGCCCAGCTCTTCCCTGCATTCCCGTAGTACGGTAGCGTTTAAAAGCTCTCCCGGATTCTGTCCTCCTCCTGGTAGCACGTAAAATGTGCCGATGTCTCCGACCTTTTTAAGGCAGAGGATCCGGCCAGCTTGAATGATCATGGCCTTGGCGGCGTATCGCATTGTTATGGAAGTTGCCATAAGTAAATATTTTTCTTTCCCGTTTGTAATGAAAATGCTAAAATAATACCATCATGAAGCTTTCCAATCCCAGCTCAACCACCAAGACTTCAGCACCCAAGACCTTAGTTTGCGTGCACGGCAATGCCGCGCATCCCGAATACCCGGAACATATCAATGAGGTTTCAAGAAAAGGATGGGGCACAACTTTTTGGGGCAAAGAAGACACGGTCAATTGGTTTCACATTCCCTTATCTGTGCCAACGCTGGGCGCAGGCGCTCGCCCCAGGCTCAATAAGGTTTTTTTCTATTTCCACAACACGTCGCGGTCACCGATTACTGCTGTGCATATTTATGACGGACCAAGAGTGATAAAAACTTTTGACGGTCTCAGATTGGCAGGAGATCATGCCCGTGTTCTCGATCGCTCCAACAGCTTTTCCGTGGACCCAGCTGTTGACATTGTATTTGGGTTGGGGCTTTCTGTAAAAGTCGAATTCCCCGCTGCCCCAGAGCCTGCCCCACCTCGCTGGATTCTCTTCACCGCAGCGGGAGCCGAATTCACGATTTAATGTCCCAATAGCAAGGATCACTCCCATGAAGTGATTCGCCACCCGCAACCGCGGAGTTTTAAGTGTCCGCGGATCCTCTGGCCATGATAATCTTACCGGTGCGAACCATTTCCTTGATTCCATACTTATCCAACATCAACTCCATAGCATCCAGCTTTTCAGTGCTGCCGGTAACTTGAAGCATCAGTGTCGAATCGCTTAAGTCCACAGTTTGACTTTTAAAATGCTCTGCGACTTGAAGAATTTCCGTGCGTTTATCAGAAGGACAATTGACTTTTATGAGTGCCAGTTCTTTTTCCACTGCCACTTCACCCGTATGATCCTTGGCATGGATGACGTCGATTAATTTGTTCAAATGCTTGATGATCTGTTCCAACGTCTTGCCTTCACCGGATGCCACGATATTCATGCGCGCAAATTTTCCGTTATGCGCGGGTGAAACCACCAAGCTGTCGATATTGTAACCGCGCCTGGCAAAAACCAGGGAAATCCGAATGAGAACCCCTGGCTTATTGTTCACAAGCAGACTGATTGAGTGCTGATAACCGCTGGTCTGGGTAGCCTTTACTGCCCGGCTTTCCATAACTCCAAGTTTTGCAGATATTCCATTTGCGCCGTTGATGCTCATTTTAACTTCCTGCCCTTCTTCACTTCCAAGTTGAGTAGTGTTAAGTCTAATTAGACTTAAGTGCTTCCCACGGGTTTAGCCATTTGCTTTTTAGGTGCCTCAAGCACCATTTCTGAAATCGCCGCACCGGCGGGAATCATCGGGAATACATTGTCCTCTTTTTCCACTTCCGCTTCGATAATACACGGTCCATCATTATAGGCGAGGGCCGCAGCCAGGGTTTTACTCACATCAGCATTGCGTTTGATGCGGAATCCTTTCATCCCATAAGCTTCCGCCAATTTTACGAAATTGGGGTTGCCTTCCAGGTCCACACCGGAAAGCCGATTGTCGAAAAACAGCGCCTGCCACTGGCGAACCATTCCTAAATATTTATTGTTGATGATAAGAATCTTGATCGGGAGCTTGTGCAGAGCCGCGGTTGCCAATTCAGAAAGTGTCATCTGAAAGCCGCCATCACCGACCACGGCGATAACCAGGGCATCGGGTCTAGCGAACTGGGCCCCAATGGCTGCGGGCATTCCAAAGCCCATGGTCCCCGCGCCACCAGAGGAAATCCAATGAAACCGGGTGTCGGTTTTGTAAAATTGAGCGGCCCACATTTGATGTTGACCTACGTCGGTGGTCACAACGGCCTTGCCCTTGGACAAACGGTAGACTTCATCCAGCACAAATTGAGCTTTGAGACCGCCCTGCTTTCCGTACTTGAGCGGAAATTGTTTGCGCCATTTTTTAGTTTGCACCAACCAGTCTTCCGTATCGCCTTTGCGAACCAGTGAAAGCAATTCTTCCAGCACCAACCGTGCATCGCCAACAATAGAACAGTCGGGACGGATCATCTTGTTGATCTCGGCGGGATCAATGTCAACATGGATCTTGACCGCGGTTGGACAGAATGCCGCATACTTTCCGCAGATTCGATCGTCCCAACGCGAACCGATGGACATGATGAGATCGCAATCGA
>JAYSRH010000159.1:0-1811 GCA_043721115.1 Fibrobacteria bacterium
CTCATTTAATCGCTAAGCGAGCAGAAAGAATTGTTCTGGGATTCGGAGGTACCGACACGCACGGTGTGACCGGCGCCTATATGAAGGCTCTAAATACCCTCCAACTTCCGCATTTGTCGGTAACGGTTATTTTGGGGCCGGGAACCTTGGAACCTACAGAGCTGGCTACCGCAATCGCAGAATCGCACTTTACTGTGGAGTTGAAAAAAAGTGTTCCTGATTTATTTAAGGAGTACCACGCCAGTGACTTGGTTCTTTGCGGCGGAGGAAATTGCCTGTATGAGTTGGCCACACTAGGAATTCCATCCTTATCCGTGGCTTGCGAACCACACGAACTCAAGAATATCCACTTCTGGGAAAGGTCCGGAACCACAATAGGCATAGGATTCCGGAATGCGATCAAACCGGAATTTTCCACCGTTTTTAGCGCGATTCTCCAGAATTCAGGTCAGCGCAAAGCTATGTCGGAAGCGGGTAAACTGGTCATGAATGGATCGGGCCTTCAAAAGGTGTTGGCGATTCTGGAAACACAATTGCCATGAAGACGGTCTGCATCCATCAGCCGGATTTCATTCCCTATATGGGTTTCTTTCACCGCCTCTTGGAAACGGATATTTTTATTGTGCTGGACGATGCCCAATTTATCCGGGATGGTTGGCATCATCGTGATCAGGTTAAAAATGCAGGGGGAAAAACCTGGATTACACTTCCCGTTAACCGCGAAGATTTGTTTAAGTCGATTTCCGAAGTGCGCCTGGTGCAGCCGCAAGATTGGAAGGTTAAGCATTTGAACTTGCTGAAAGAGAATTACCGTAAGGCCCCATTTTTTGGAATGTACTACCCGCAAATTGAAGCCATTTATGCCAAAAGACATGCCAGGCTGATGGAAATCAACATGGATTTTCTGGAATTTTTATTTGGATGCTTTGGTTTGGAGCCCAGGCCATTGTTTAGTTCCGAACTGCATATTCAAGGTAAGAGCACGGCACGCTTAGTGGAAATGGTACAACAGGTGGGTGGAAATCGGTATTTGACGGGTACGGGTAGCCGCGCCTATTTGGAAGAAAGCCAATTTACTGAAAAGGGAATTGCCGTAGCTTGGCAGACATTCCAGCCACCCGATTACCCTCAATTGCATGGTACTTTTATTCCTCATCTCTCCTCCATTGATGTGGTTTTCAACCTGGGCCCAGATGCCAAGGAATTCTTACGTACATGTTGAACCAAGTGGAAAAAGTGGGCGTTATCCTTCAAGCTCGCATGGGCTCAACCAGATTACCCGGAAAAGTTCTGAAACCTATACTTGGTCGTCCCATGCTGCAATGGATTTTAGATCGAATGGGACGCATGGAAAAAGCCACGGAAACATGCGTGGCTACGAGTTCGGAGCCCGGTGACCGAGTCCTGATTGACTTCCTCAGAGAAAATGGGATACCCTATTTCGTGGGATCTGAGACCGACGTATTAGACCGATATTATCGCTGCGCGAGGGAGCGGGAGTATGCCCATGTGGTTAGGGCAACGGCGGACAATCCTTTCGTGGATTCGGAAGCGGGAGATGCCTTAATCGAAATGCATCTATCGCATCGTACAGATTATGCCAATGCTTTTCCTGAACAGGGAAGTGGATTTCCCCTAGGGGTGGGTTTAGAGATTTTCACTTTCGCAGCATTGGAAAACAGTTGGAAAAATGGCCATGCCACCCACCATCGTGAGCATGTAAATGAATTCATTCTGGAAAACCTTTCGCAGTTCAAGCACGCCGTTTTAAAAGCGGATATTGGAAAACGCGCGCCGAATATTTCCTTAAC
>JAYSRH010000160.1:0-4487 GCA_043721115.1 Fibrobacteria bacterium
AAAATTACCCTTAAATCTTCGAGGAATTGGACAGTTTCTATCTTTTAGCACACTTTAGAAATCTTGTTTTACTACGTGTACTGCCTAAGCCTGGTCCTACCAAGGAGAATGAGTCAAATATAATGGAAGCTTTTTTCATATCGACCGGTGTCGTCGCTCTCGGAGAAATGGGCGACAAAACCCAACTCCTTTCCCTCTTGCTGTCCGTGCGCTATCGAACGCCCGTACCCATCATCTTAGGCATATTAGTTGCCACGCTCTTAAATCACGGCACAGCTGGCGCATTAGGGACATGGTTGACAACCGCAATCAGGCCCGATATCATTAAATGGATCCTTGGTATATCCTTCATCGCCATTTCCTTATGGACGCTGGTGCCTGATACAATCGGAGAACAGTCCGACACTAAAAGTCGCTGGTATTCTTTGTTCTAGGAGCTCTGACCCTTATTAAAATTTAAGGTCATGCCGCTACACCAATAATCAATCGCTTATACTGCTCACGCATGGATTGTGAAGTTTCCGGTTTTTCTCCTAGATGTTCCAGTGCAAAAGCCAACGCTTCCAGAGTGGAAAGCCCGGCCTGCTTGACCTGGGGTCGTAGAGATGGATGATCGGGATTGAGGCTGATGCGATTGAGTTTTAGCAGCCAGGAGTTACGCCACCACAGCGCTTTGGACTGCTTCCAGGTGCCATCCAGGGCAATGATGCCTTTTAAATTGGAGGGATTATCCAGCAGAATTTTTTTAGGACTCAGCACAGATAGCGGTGTAAGGGTTTTAGCCTGATCCGGTTTTAAGTACAGCACGCCCCATTGTGAGGGCAACTCTTCCAATCCGGCCACCTTTTTAAAATTGGACCAGGATAGACCAACATGGATGCTGCTATTTTTAAGCAGGAGGTGCGTCAGCCTTGCCGAGTTCAAAGCTTTGAATTGTTCCTGGGGATGTTGCAGAATCACCACTTGCAATCGGGTGCTGTTGGATTTGACGTGGTCACACAGGCAAAGCGGTTTAGGCCTGTAACAACTGGGACACACCGTGGTGCGGTCAAATTTCTGCTTGGCCCGAGGATCGGTTGGAATAAATTTCTGGGACATGGTGTACTGTATCCGATCAAAAACCAGTATTGAAGGAATCCCTTCCGGACTTCACTTTTTCTTTTAACAGGATCGCTTCGATCCGTTCCCGGTTTTGTGTATTTAGAAGAGTCGGGTCCACTTGGTGCAAATGCCTGAGTACTGATACCATGCTTAGGGAAGCCTGATACAGTGCCTGATTGTTAGTGGCGTCCAGAATTTCCTCGACCTCTTTTAAGCCGGCTTCCACTTGGATAGTAGCTTTCTTGATGGTCTCAATTTCTGTGCTATTCATGAATTAAATATAGTCATCAGGCCAGCAAAGCGACTTTTCCGGCATCGCAGTTTCTGCAAATAGGCATGCTACCGAGTTTACTGCGTCGGGATTTGACCATATTGGAAAGTGTATCAGAAAAAATGGTTCCAAGCGTTGAAGTATGTCCAAAGTCCTGAAAGCAACCGAGGAGATCGCCCTTATAACTTACGCTGACACTGCTATCCCCAACAGGACAGTAGTGGGGATTCTTAAGCTTATGCCCAAGGATATTCAAAGCAAATAGAACGCGAGGCATTTGCACGTGTTCCTTTTCCGTCAAAGTGATGCCCAGCGAATGGGCTAAATTCCTTCGGGTACGATTTTCCATACGTGAAGCAATATCCCCGCCTCGATTCCAGAGAGGCAAAAGTCGGAAGGCGTTAATACCCAAACCACGGAGTTTTTCCACGGTTTCTGGTAACCCCGCGTAAATTATCGGACCGCCAGTTAGGTGAACGATAACTTTTTTCCCAGCTTCAGCAGCCAAGTCTTCAATCTGTCCCCAAATTCTATCATAGTTCAATCCAACATGGACTTTTGAAAAAATATCCCGGCGAACCGAACTGACGGACAACCGGACATGCTGGATGTCGCGCACGCATGCGTCCAGATTTTTGCGATTGAGATTGGCGCCCGTGGTAACTACGGAGCTACGTATGCCAGTTAATGCCAAACGACTGACAAGCTTAGGGAAAAGAGGATGTAAAGTGGGCTCTCCACGTCCAGCCAAACAAATTTCCCAAACCTTGTGCGGGAGCGCTTGGGAAAGAATTCGATCAAATGTTTCCACGGTGAGATAGCCGAAACTGTCGATTTGCGCCCTGGGACACATATTGCAGGAAGCGGTGCAGTTAGAGGTAGCCTCGATATTGAGCATGATTTTCCGCTTAAACAGCATGAGAGAATAGTATCACCCGGAATGCCGTTTGCGCTTGCCAAATTGAGAAAACATTCTTCGAAGATCAGGATCCGTGATAGCTCTTTAAACCTTTGATATACAGGGCCCTTTCATACATGGAAGGGTCCTGACAGTTTTTGAAACTGACGCAGCCCCGCATCTGGGCAATGGTTTCGTATTCCAAGTTTTCCATCAATTCCAACAGTCCTTGTTCCAGCTTTTGGATTTTCCAAATGCCATGCTTTAAAAGCACGGAACAAAGCATGGTGATATCCGCGCCGGCCATGATCATCTTTACCACGTCTTGGGCTTCATGAATGCCACCGGAGGCAGCGAGATTTGCGCTAATCCGTCCGTGGAGAATGGCGATCCACCGCAGGGGCAGTCGCATGGCTTGTGGGGTGGAAAGGATGATATGGGGCTTGATCTCAAAAGTTTCGATTTCCAAATCCGGTTGATAAAAACGATTGAAGAGGGTGAGTCCATTCGCACCATTATCAATTAGGGTTTGGACAAAATTTCCGAGACTGGAAAAGTACGGGCCGATTTTTACCGTGATGGGAATATTCGTCGCGCTGCGTACTTGTCGAACAATATCCACGTATCGTCTTTCCAATTTCTCGCTCGTGGTGGAAAGATCGGTGGGGATGTTGTAAATATTCAGCTCTAAGGCATCCGCGCCCGCCTGTTCGATCAACTTGGCGTACTGGGTCCAATGGCCGGGATGGGTCCCGTTTAAACTGCCAAAAATAGGGATGGATACGGCGGCCTTGGCCATACGAATCCGTTCCAAATAGATTTCCGGACCGGAGGGGAATTCCAGTTTTGGAAAGAAACTGGAAGCCTCCGAAAAGCTGTCCGTGCCTTCGATTAAGGAGTGGTGCAGATTGGCTTGCTCCACCTCAAATTGTTCCGCGAATAGCGAGTCCAACACCACGGCGGAAGCGCCGGCATCTTCCATGCGTTTGATATTGTCCAACTCCACGCTTAAGGGAGAAGCGGATACCACTAGTGGCGTTCTTAACTTTAGGCCAAGAAAGGAAGTTTCAAGATTCATGTCATTTCCTGGTTACAGGTCCTTGCCGGTTTTTTCAATGGAGGGTGGCGGGAGCGTTCCGGTTTGGGAAGCTTGATAAGCCTCCGGGCCCACCGCACCTTGTGAGGCCAGGAATTCATAATATTTCCATCGGCGATCGACATCCTCCTGCGCTTCCGCTTGCAACCTCTTGGCTTGATCGGGTTGGGACAAGCTCAACATCTTGAAACGATTTTCCATGTCCATGTATTCTTTGACTTTTTTAGTCGGGGTCTTGGAATCCAATATGAATGGATTCTTACCCTCGGCAACCAGCCCTGGGTTGTACCGGTACAAAAGCCACTGTCCGGAAGCTACCGCCATTCTTTGATTCTGATTGGCCGTGGTCATGTTGATGCCATGGGCAATGCAATGGCTGTAGGCAATGATCAAGGAAACTCCGGGATGTTTTTCAGCTTCAATCATGGCCTTGACCGTATGTTCATCGCGTGCGCCCAGAGCCACTCTCGCTACATAGACATTTCCATAACTCATAGCGATAAGACCCAGGTCTTTTTTCCCCTGCTGTTTTCCGGACTCGGCGAATTTGGCAACTGCGGCGCGCGGTGTGGCCTTGGACATTTGCCCACCGGTATTGGAATACACTTCCGTATCGAGCACCATGATGGTTACGTTGCGCCCGGACGCGAAAACATGGTCCAGCCCGCCAAAGCCGATATCATAGGCCCACCCATCGCCTCCGATAATCCAAACGGATTTTTTAACTAGGTAATCGGCGACGGAAAGAAGCAGTCTGGCATCCTCCGAGGCATCCCTCGAGGCAAAGGCCCCGATTTTTTCTTTTAATTCTGTGACCCGTTCCCGCTGTTCATGAATGCCGTTTTCATCCGACTGGTCCGCATTCAAAATAGCGTCGATACATTCTGTACCCACTTGATCGGACATCCGTCGCAAAAGTTCTTGGGCAAATTCCGTTTGCTTGTCAATCGAAAGGCGGAAGCCCAGACCAAATTCGGCATTGTCTTCGAAAAGAGAATTACTCCATGCCGGGCCACGGCCTTCATGGTTCTTGGCGTACGGGGTAGTAGGCAAGTTACCACCGTAAATGCTGGAACAACCGGTGGCATTGGCAATCACCATGCGGTCTCCGAACAACTGTG
>JAYSRH010000161.1:0-12328 GCA_043721115.1 Fibrobacteria bacterium
ACTCGCGTTTGGTTGGGGGGTGGACAGTACCCAGGAAAAATTAAAGGCGCTGACGGAATCGGCATTCTTAAAATATCCCAAGGCTATGGCCCGTATACTTTTTTCTTTACAGCTCAGGGCAATTCTAAATCGGTGCCTCCAGCCAATCTTGGAATTGAAAAGGAAAATGGAATTTCCGTTTATATGGAATACCGACTGCCTTAGCTAAAGATTTAAAGTCAAGCCGAGCGGTGCTTTTTTATTTCATTCAAATCGAAGTGCGTCAATTGGATTGAGCCTCGATGCTTTCCGGGCGGGATACCACCCAAAAAACACACCTGTAACTGCCGATGCAGCAAAGGCCACTAAAATAGTGAAGGGGGAGAGCGAAACCGCCCAGCCTTGTATTGTGGATAGGAATATGGAGGTGCTGACGCCTAAGGCAACACCAATTATTCCCCCGCAAAAGCTAATGACCATGGCTTCCACCAAAAATTGTCGAAGGATATCGCTTCCTTTGGCGCCTACGGCTAACCTTATTCCAATCTCACGCGTTCTTTCTGTTACGGAAACAAGCATGATATTCATAATGCCGATTCCACCTACTAATAGTGAAATAGCGGCTATGCTGGATAGAAGTATGGCCATGGCAGCCGATGCGCCACCAGCCGCTTTGGCTATTTCAGTTTGCGTACGCAAGGAGTATTCGGGGGTGTCCTCGGCGGCGACATGAAATCTTCGGCGCAATACCAAATCAATTTGGTTTGAGGCTTCGGAGATGGCTTCCTCGGAAATAGCGGAAGCGAATAGACCCTGCCCATAGCCGGTGCCAAGCAGTTTCTTTGCCACCGTGGAAAAAGGTGCAATGATAATATCATCCTGGTCCTGTCCGAAAGCACCTTGCCCTTTCGATTCGAGGAGGCCGATTACTTTAAAGGGCAGATTCTTGATGCGAATAGTCTTGCCAACTGGATTACTGTTTTCTCCAAAGAGATTGGTAGCCACCGATTGACCCATTAGGCAAACCTTGGCAGCGCCTCGTTCATCTGAGGCGGAATAGAATCCTCCGGAAACCAGATTCCATTGTCGAATGAGCAAATATTCCGGATAAGCACCATAGATACTTGTTCTCCAATTCTGCCCTCCCACTTTAATCTGGGCGCTGGTTCTGGCTGTGGGTGTTATATAGCGTACCGCCGGGGATTCGTGCCGGATGGCTTCGACATCCTCCTCCGTGAATCGGCTGCTGGTTCCTGCTTCACCACGCACGCTGCCGGAGCCTTGCGCACCCGGAAATACATTGATGACATTGGTACCAAGTCCTGCGATGGATCCGGCTACGGCTGATTTTGCTCCTTGTCCTACGGAAAGCATGGCGATTACAGCGGCTACGCCGATGATGATGCCTAGCATGGTTAAAGCTGTGCGCAGTTTATTGCGTGCCAAAGAACGAAACGCGATTTTCATAAGGATGGCGATTTTCATATCTGCCGCGCGCTTTTGGGCTGGAGGTTCCGATTATCAAGAATCACTTTCCCATCTTGGAAAATCACTTGTCGCTTAGCCATGGCAGCGATATCAGGTTCATGGGTTACTAGAATGATGGTGATCCCCCGCTCGTTCAATCCTTGGAACAGTTCCATAATTTCGAGGCTGGACCGCGTATCCAGATTTCCCGTAGGTTCATCAGCAAGGATAAGGATGGGCTCGTTTACCATAGACCTGGCAATGGCCACTCGTTGTTGTTGCCCGCCAGAAAGCTGGTTGGGATAGTGTCTGACGCGATCACCCAAACCCACGGCTGTCAAAGCATCCAGGGCACGTTGACGGATTTCCGTAGCCGGCAAATCCTTCCGATACAACAATGGGAGCTCGACATTTTCCAGGGCGGAAGTACGGTTTAGTAAATTAAAGGATTGGAAGACAAAGCCAAGCTTGCGGTTTCTGACATTGGAAAGTTCATCTCTGCTTAAGGCTTGAACTGCTTGTCCGTCTAAAAGGTACTGGCCTCCGGAAGGGACATCCAGGCAGCCGAGAATATTCATGAATGTGGATTTGCCTGATCCGCTAGCGCCACTGATGGCGACAAATTCACCCCGATGAATTTCCAGGTTTACATTTTGCAAGGCATAGACATTTTGATCCCCCATGACATAGTTTTTAACCAGCTCTTGCACCAAAATAAGGGTCAGTGGGTTGGATGCGTCCATCAGTGATACCTGGCGCCACCGCCTCCACCGCCGGGTGGCCGAGTCATACCAAAGGGCGCAGCTTTGTTCTGTTTGCCAGCCTGATTGGATTCCGCACCCGTAACCACAAGAGTTCCTGGTTCAATGGAGCCGCTGATTTCCGTATGCACGCCATCTGTCAAACCAACTTGTACCGGGACGGGTTTTAGATTTCCGTTCTCAAACACGAATACTTTATCGCTCGCAATTTCCATTCCCGGTTTATGCATGGTTTCATTTTTTCCAGATGATCGATTCGCGGGTGACTTTTTGCCTTCCTGGGCGGGTGGTGAAAATCGCAATGCCAGTGACGGAGCCAGCATCACGACATCTTTATGAGCCACGACAATATTTAGACTGGCAGTCATCCCCGGCATGAGTTTAAGGCCGGGATTTGGAACGGACAATACAACATCATAGCTGACCACGTTCTGTACCGTTACGGGTTGAAGACGAATTTGTTTTACTTCGGCCATAAAAACAGAATCAGGATAGGCATCCACCGTAAAGGTGGCTTTTTGTCCCACGGTTATTTTTCCAATATCAGCCTCATCCACGGAAGCCTGCACTTGCATTTGCTTCAAATCTCCTGCGATGGTAAACAGCGTAGGGGTATTGAAGCTGGCGGCAACGGTTTGTCCCACGTCCACAGCTCTCGATAGAACGGTCCCGTCAATAGGGGAGACAATGGTGGCATATCTGAGGTTGATGCGCGCACGGTCCACTTGGGCTTTCGCAGAATTGAGATTCGCACTGCAAACTTGGGCATTCGCTGTGCTTTGATCGAGCTCGGATTGGGAAATAAGTGCGCGTGCAAAAAGTGCTTGGGAACGCTTTAGCGCCTCCGAGGCCTGCTTATCCTGAGCGGCATTCCTCTCCTGATTGGACAGTGCGTCAGTCAAGGCGGCGCGAAGCAAGGTGGTATCAATACGCGCAATCACTTGGCCTTTTTTAACTTGGGCATTGAAGTCTGCATATATGGCGGATACGGTACCGGAAACCTGAGTGCCCACTTGTACGGTGAGCACGGCTTGTAATGTGCCAGTGGCTGTTACGGAAACGCTAATAGGCCCCAGCTCGATTTGCGACATACGCCATTTCACGGGGGTTTGGTTTCGGCCCCAAAAAAACCAAGCACATCCAATGGCTAGGCCAAGCCCAAGCATACCGAGGGCGACCCATGCCCACTTGAATTTTCTGAGTGGCGAGAGATCGGACATTATTTCCTTTCCGTAAGACTGGGCACCTGGACCTGCTTTACTAAATGGCCGGCCAGTCTTCTTAAGGCTGTTTCTGCCACCTTGACTTTCTGTCGCGCCGTAATGAGTCGGACTTCGGCATCAAGCAGTCTGGTTTGCGCATCTCGGAACTCAAGGGGTGTGGATGTCCCAACGCGGTAACGCTCTTGCGCGCCTTCAGCTTGCAATTTGGAAACCTGCAGGTTGCGTTCCTCCAAAGTTACCAGTCGCAGACCCGTCACGTATTGGCTACGGGCCAATTCAAAGTTAGTCAGCGCATCGGACTCGGCAAGCTTCACGCGCGTTTCTTCTTGATGCAATTCCAATTTAGCCCGAGTGACACCGGTAGGCGTGGCCAATCGGTCCAAGAGTGGCAGAGTAAGCATTACACTGTATGTCAAATCACCAGAATAGGAAGCGGCGGCGCGATTGATTGCGTCAGGAGCCGTAGAATAGGCCAGACCCGTGTTCAGGCTCGGAAACCAATGTCCCCGGGCAGCATAGACTCCAGAAACGGCCGCGTCACGTCGGGCTTTGGCAGCGGCCACCGCCGAATTGTTTTCCAAAACAATGTTTCGCCATTCTTCCAGGGGTTGCTCTCGCTCGAGTGGAATGGAATCGGTCACTTGAAAATCAAGCCCCGGGTCCCGAGCCATGATTTGATTCAGTTTGACTTTGGCAATGTGCAAGGAAACGTCTTGGTTCAAATAGCTGGAAGAATCCAGATTGAGATCGGTCAAAGATTGTAAGTAATCCAAACGAGAACCCGATCCTATTTCCAGTTTGGCATTGGCAAGTTTGCTGCGCTCCAGTGACACGGCAAGCAAATCATGTATGGCCCCCAGTTTTTGATTTTGTTGCACGATATCGTAGTAGGCCAGCATGATGGATTCAATCAGTGCCTCCAACGCGGCTCTGTCCTCCAGCATTGCAGACTGGCCTTGCAGCTTCAATTGATGGTAGGCGTAGTGGGTTTGAAATCCGTCGAAAACCAACCAGTTGAGAGAGCCGCCAATCCTGGTTTGCGGGGAGCCACCGCTCAGTTTTCCAGATTGGGTGAGATCGGCGGAGGCGGAAGGGAGAAATCTTCCTTGGCCTGATCGAATTTCTGTGGCCGCTATTTCCGTTTTGTCATGAGATAAGGAAAGGCTATAATTGTTCTGCAGACCTGTAGCCAGGGCTTGTTCAAGTGTAAGTAGGGTCTGTGCTGAGGGGCTGCAGTAAAGAAGCCAGAAAGTTAGGAATGCTGCGACAGCCTGGATCAATTCAAGTTAAGCACGGAGCTTGACTTCGATATACTTGGGAGATTTCGAGGTTGGAAGCGCCAATGGCGAAGGATTAGGAGATTGCGTCAAGAATGGGATTGGCAAATCGGAATCCCAGCCGGCAGGATGGCTTTTGAGTACAAAAGCATACGGAAACGCCTTTACCTCAGTGCCGAACTTTTCCCGGATTTCCCGCATCGGAACAACTCTTGACCGCATGCCTCTAAACTAACCAAATGCCCAAAGGATGCCAAGAACATTAATTGGTCTAACTTTGGCCGCTTTGTCTAAATTCGGGCCTTTGGTTTAGAATTTTGATGGGGGAAAGTCTAATCCGAGGCGCCGTCCCCGCATCCCTCTGGGTTTTCGTCCTCGGCGTGCAGAACCTCAAATTCGCTTTCCTGGCTTTTGGGGACAAAAATCATGGAGTCGATTCGGCCGCTTTCCTGGCTATGCGTCCAAAGTAAAAGCTTGTCTTGAAAAGGAGCTTCCGGAAAATTCAATAGAAGGCTGTCATTGACGCGAAGAAGTTTCAAACGTCCTTCATCTGGTTGCAGTCGAAACTCCCATGCGCTATCGGAACGTGCGAGCGCGATGCTGGTGATTGTAAAGTTAGTAGAACTGTCGCAATACTCACATGCTAGTCTAGGTAGGCTGTCCGGGCTACTCTGGAGGGATATCTTGGCATTGGAGGAATAGCACGGAACAAACACCACAAAACCTTGGCCTTCCACTTTTGTGACTTTGATCCATTCGACTGGTAGGGCAGTCATCCAAGCATGCATGGTTTCTCGTGTGGTTGCGCTATCCGAGAACGTACTGGTGGACTGGTTTGCCAATCTGTGCTGATCCGAAAGCTTTTGCCGGAAGGCGATCAAGAAAATAATCGCAAAAAGGAGGAAGGCACCGGAAAAAAGAATGACCACTACTGTCGGACCGGAAACTTTGCCGCTGGATTTTTCGAGTATTTCCGGGTGAACTTGCATTGACTCCAAGATAAAAAGAATAAGATGGTCTATTAACTATATTTCCAATTCACCTTATCCAAGGATATCGCCTTGAGTCCATTGACCCAATCTCCCGCCTGGAAAGCGCTTTTGGCGCATCACAAATCCGCCGCGCCCTGGAAAATGCGGGAACTTTTCGCACAGGATTCGAGTCGAGCAGAAAAGCTGCATCTTGAAGCATGTGGACTGTATGTCGATTACAGCAAAAACATCGTCAAGGATGAGACGCTTGATTTGTTACGCGGTTTAGCGGAGGCGACCGGTGTTGCAGCCGCGCGAGAGGCCATGTTTACGGGAAAAAAAATCAATTTTACTGAGGGACGTGCCGTTCTGCATACCGCCCTGCGGAATTTTTCCAGCGAACCTGTGCTGGTGGACGGGGTGGACGTCATGCCCAAGGTACGGGCAGTGTTGGAAAAGATGCGGGATTTTACCGAAAAAGTGCGCACCGGTGTTTGGCTTGGCCATTCGGGTAAAACCATCACTCACGTAGTCAATATCGGAATCGGCGGATCGGACTTGGGTCCCGTCATGGTTACGGAGGCGCTAAAGCCTTATAGTTATGACTCGACGGGAAATCCGGTTGTGACAGTGCATTTCGTTTCCAATGTCGACGCCACGCATATCGCAGAAATTTTGCGTAAAGTGGATCTGGAACGCACCCTTTTTATCGTCGCGTCCAAAACTTTTACCACTCAAGAGACCATGACTAACGCCTTAAGCGCCCGTGATGCATTGCTCCATGCATGCGGCGGCGACAAATCCGCCGTTGCCAAACACTTCGTAGCCCTGTCCACTAATCTGGAAGCCGTGGCTGCTTTTGGAATCGATACCGCCAATGCCTTCGAGTTCTGGGACTGGGTGGGAGGCCGCTATTCCTGCTGGTCCGCCATAGGGCTGTCGATTTCCCTATCTATCGGATTCGGACATTTTCGGGATTTCCTGGCCGGGGCCCATGACATGGACAAGCATTTCAGAACCGCCCCCATAAAAGACAATCTTCCCATCACGCTGGCGCTGCTCGGCATTTGGTACGGGGATTTCTTTGGAGCAGAAACCCACGGTGTCATGCCTTATGATCAGTATTTACATCGACTGCCCGCCTATTTGCAACAGGCCGATATGGAAAGCAACGGCAAGTTCGTGGATAAGGACGGTCAGCGCGTAGACTACCAAACGGGTCCGATTATCTGGGGCGAGCCCGGCACCAATGGTCAGCATTCCTTTTATCAGCTGGTTCATCAGGGCACCAAATTGATTCCCTGCGACTTCATCGCGCCTGCCCAATCGCACAATCCTATCGGCGATCATCACCGCATTCTCATGTCCAATTATTTTGCCCAAACTGAAGCGCTGATGGCTGGAAAAACTTTGCTGGAAGCGGAAGCAGAGCTTAAAGCGGCCGGTTTCAGTCCTGAAGATGTAAAGCGCCTGGGGTCGCATAAGGTGTTCGAAGGCAATCGTCCCACCAATTCCATTCTCTTCAAAAAGTTAACGCCGCATGTTTTGGGTGCACTGATAGCCATGTATGAACACAAAATATTTGTGCAAGGCATTGTTTGGGGCATCAATAGTTACGACCAATGGGGTGTGGAGCTGGGAAAACAATTGGCAAAAAAAATCCTTGCAGAGCTTGAGGCAGGAGAGAAAAATCCGGCCACGGCGCTCAAACATGACGCTTCGACGAATACTTTGATTCGAAAATATTTAACAGAAAGGATGTAAGTGCCATGTCCGTAACAAAATTCTTCATCGTGCTAACGTTGATAAGTCTGGGGCTTGCCAGCAACAGCGCGGCCGAGCTACCCGTCCACAATTCCATTGCTTCAGCCACTCCAGGTCGCATCTATGTGCAAGGGACAAAGTTGATGGTGGATACCAAGCCCATTTATCTCAACGGCGCGAACACGCCTTGGAATTTTTTCAATGAGTTTGGCAGCACGGACGGCAACAATTACGACCACACCTGGTGGAACAATGAATTTGCCCGCTTGAAAGCGAAAGGGATCAATAGCGTACGCATTTGGATCAGCTGCAACGGAACCGAGCAGCCTCTAACTAATTCAACGGGTGTAACGGGCGTCAACAGTCAGTTGTGGAAGGATCTGGATGACCTCATGGCCTTGGCAGCGGTGCAGCATATCTATGTCATGGCTACCATGGTTTCCTTTGATCATGTGAACCCATATATTTGGGATTATGTGACTCAAGCCCATTCCACGATTTTCAATAACTGGCTGGCGGTCTATAATACCACCAGCGGAGTACAGACGATTCTGGATAAGTACATTGTCCCCTTTGTGCAGCGGTATAAGGACAACCCCTATCTCTTTGCTATTGATTTGTGCAATGAGCCGGAGTGGATGAGTGAAAACTACGCATCAGTGTCGGTGGCCAATATGCAACGCTATGCTGCCCGGGCGGCGGCCGCCATCCATCATTCGGGCAGTCAGGTTCTGGTGACTATTGGTAGCGCCTCCATTAAATGGAATAGCGAAAAATTTGGCGTTGGGAATTACTGGAGTGACGCTAATTTGCAAAAGCAATTCGTGGACACGCAGGCCTTTTTAGATTTCTACCAGATCCACTATTATCTTTGGATGGAACCTTATTACCCTGTACGCACTTCAGCCACCAATAACGGGATCACGGATAAGCCACTGGTAATGGGCGAAATGCCGGCTGCCGCCACTGAGGTGAACAACAATAATGCCCGCCTGTTACCGGTGGGGGAGACCGTTGCCTCACTGTTCGAGTTCTTCCTTGCTAATGGGTATAGCGGCCACTATCCTTGGACTTCGAACGCATTCGCCGCTACCGATACCCATTTTACGGGGTCGCTGACCGATTTCGGCGCCGCGGCCCTTGCCTTTCAGAAGAACCATGCAGGCATTGTCATCATGCCGGAAACATCGGTTAGCATCAAGGGCGTTAATTCATCCCATTGGGGGGAAGGCTTAGGGAATCCGTCTCCGATCGGTGCTCACAATGGAGCTGTAAATGCACTTGGGCAAAAAGCTTTGAAGGAAAACCTTTTTCTGAGAGTCTACCGATTTTTTCGATAGAAGTGGAGAAACTACTAAGGAAGGCGATTAGAAATTTCAGGGCAATTGGTTGCTCAGACTAGATGCGCCCTGTAATTCGGAAAAATCTGCAATGCCCCAAGCCACAAATAAAAGGCCAGTCAGCAGCATTCCATCCCCAATAATTTCTCCGGTTTTGCTAGGCTCTGATTCGGAGCATAAAATTTGGAGAGCTTCTTTATCGCATTTCTCAAGGCTGTTTGAGAAAGTGACCAAGTATCCGATGGGTAAAAGCAGTACACCAGCAAGTATTTTTGCCGTACCTAGAATCTTTCGATTTCTTTCAGGGTCTGGCTCATGTTGATCTTGCAAGGAGTCGCTAGGCTTCGCGTTAATTTTGATTGGATCATAACTAATGGGGGCGCTGGTTTGTGCAAATGTTAACGATGAATTCCAGATTAATATTGCGAAAAGAAAGAAGCAGATTAGGCGCGTGGAATAAACCATACACTTTGGACGCGTAGACTCACGAATAGGTAATTGGTATTGCGCTAGAAATTCAAGCGCAATTTTGAAATTTTAGGCCAGTTCGGTTTCGGGCTTTGTTTCCACTTCACCAGCGCCGGGACTGTCCTGGCGCTGGGTCCGGGTGCCAAGCACCAAGTCACAGGCATCGGTGAAGCGTTTCCAAACATAATCGCTTTGAGCTTTTGGTACGGCTCCAATGCGACGCCAATCGCGTTGTAAATTGCGGATACGGGCGACGGCATCTTCACCAGGATTTTGGGCCAGGGCTTCGACTTCTGCGATGAGTTCAAGCTTCTTTTCAAGGCTGACCTGAGGGTCTTCTGCAGGCAATCCCAAGGCAATACGGCGTTCCTCGAAGAAAGCGTCACAGGCGGTGTGGAAACGTTCCCAGATGGAATCGCTAACCTCGCGCGGTACGGGTCCGATTTTCTTCCATTCTCTTTGCAAGGCCTTGATCTTTTCGGTATTGTCGTTCCAATCGATACCGACCAAACGGAAACGTTCAATATCGACGGGGAGTTTCTTCTCGCTCCAAGCCGCACGCGCGGCCGCCTCCGCTTCGGATGGGGTCTGGGAACTCATCATTTCGGCAATGAAACAGAGGTCGGTTTTGCGTTGCAGATTGCCGCTGCGTTCGGAATCGCGTTGGGCGGAGTTTTCTTTTAGACGATCGAAAAAGCTGTCGCAGGCCGTGCGGAATCGTTTCCACAGATCTCGATCCGATTCTCTAGGAGCCGAGCCCGTGGCCTTCCAACGCTCCTGCAACGATTTGATTTTGTCAATGGTGGCCTTCCACTCTGAGGAACCGCAAACGGATTCCGCTTCCACGCAAATATCTTCTTTGATTTTTGCGTTTTCTTCTCGGACAGCTTGTTCTTCTCCAAAGCGGGCTTTGCGGGCTTCAAAATATGCGTCGATGGGCTTCCGGAATCGTTCCCAAAGCACGTCTTCCACTTCCCGTGGTGCTGGGCCCGTTTCCTTCCAAGTGGCTTGAGCTTGCTTAATGCATTCGAAGCGTTCGGCATCACCCGGCAAGGCATCGAGGCCTTCAACGAGTGCGCAAAGGGCTTCTTTTTTGGCCTGGTTCAAGGGCTTTTCCTGATTCATTTTTTCCAGGAAAACACGACGCGCCTGGAAAAACTTTTCGCATGCGCCATGGAAACGCTGCCAAATGATATCAGCTTGATCGCGAGGCACAGGTCCAATGGTTTTCCATTTTTCTTGTGCTTCTTTTATTTGTGTACCGGCGGTTTTCCACTCGGTGGAATCCTGCAAGGACTCGGCTATATCTACGAGAGCAAGCTTGCGACTCAGGTTGTCCTGATTGTGCACATCTTTGCGATCGAAAAAGGCGTTGCAGGCGGTTCGAAAGCGAATCCAAATGGCCTCGCTTTGGGCTTTAGGCACTGCGCCTAAACCCATCCATGCGCCTTGCGCTTCTTTAACCGTTTCCGTGGCGTCGCGCCAATCGATGTCTTCTAAAGCGACTAGTGCTTCGACTCGGGCGCAGATGTCTTCCTTAGTCTTGAGATTGCTTTCGCGTTCGACATCGAGTTCCGCGAAATACTCACGACATTTTTCATATAGGCCGTTGCACACCTTATTATAGCGATCCCAAAGGGCTTCGGAGCTGTCAAAAGAAACAGGCCCAACGGATTTCCATTCGGCTTGCAGTTCTTTTAGATGGACGACCATGGATTTTCGATCTTCCTGTGGCGCCAGGGCTTCAAGTTTGTCGCAAATGGACTGTTTGATTCTGAGGTTGGACCACCTGAGCCAATCCTGCGCTTCGCGGAATCGCTCGATGAAGGCCAGGTAACGGCCGTGTAACTCATCCGCTTCCGGGCCTATGGGTGCGGGATGCAGAGATTTCCATTCACCGTTGAGGATTTTGAAATTCTTTTCCGCGCTCATCATATCGGAATTCTCGAGCAGAGTTTCAAGTTCCGGCAGCAGGGTGCGCATCCGTTGCAAGTTTACGGCGCGTAATTCTTCTAGGGAGGATTGAGTGGACGCCACAGCGGCTTCGAATCGGGCCCGAAGTTCTTCTTTACCGGCAAACGCACCGGCTGCATTGATGGCTTTATTCCACTCTTTGCGTAAATCACGAAACCGATCCATGGCCTGGGCTGGACTCAACTGGGCTAGAGCAATGGCCTCTTCGCAAAGGGTGGCAAGTCGGCCACCATGTTCTTTTTCTTCCGCTTGTCGACGGGCCAAGAATTCCTGGTCACGGGCTCGACGTTCCAGTTTTTCCATGGTGGAGCGATAGCGTTTCTGAAAGTCCCCATCACGACCTTCTCCGGCCGCACCTAAATTTTGGTATTCCTCGCGCAGTGCCCGGATTTCCGGAGCCTGAGCGCTGTCCGTAAACGTCCCATCGGTGTCTACAGTTTCCGTGGATCCGCCAGCCGCTAGTATGGCTTCGAGACGAGTGCAGATGGCTTCCTTTTGGGCCAAGTTTTCGGAGGCGCGCTTTTCCTTTTCTTCCAGGGCCAATCGATCATTGCGCCATTTGGTAAAGTGCGACCGGAAATTTGCCAGGGAAGCATGGAAGCGAGCCAGTTTTTGGGCATCCGCTTGAGTGCCACCAGCCAACAATTCGGCCATTGCGGTTTCGGCGTCGTCGAGTTGGGCGCGGGTACTTTCCCAGTCGATAGCGGACGCGGGGCCTTCGAGGGAGGCGCTGGCGCGTTCGGCCACACCTAAAACGAGACCCAATTTGGCGCGGTTGATACTGGCCACATCCGGGCCCTTTGTTGTCAGCAAGGACTTCAATCTTTCCTTGGCTGCGATGCGAACCGCTTTGGATTTTGCACCTTTGGCAAGGCTTTCCAAATGACCTTCGCGCGTGATTTTACCCAAGGCCATAAGCGCTAAGGAATCATCTTCCTCAACCAGTGCTACGGATTGGAAGGCGCTGGCGTGAACCAGTTTTGGAAATGCCAACTTGCGAATTTCCAGGCTGGCGGCATACCGAGCCACGTCTTCAATAGCCCGTTGATCTTCCAAAATGGATTCCAGAGCGGCCGCACAACGCGCAACGGCATTGGCATCATT
>JAYSRH010000162.1:0-4476 GCA_043721115.1 Fibrobacteria bacterium
CGGGCATAAAATTCTCCTAACCTCTGGATCTGTGAGGCTTTTACATACGCACCGGTATTGATAAAATAAGGAGTTTGCCGCCCACTTTTGGTGGTGAAATCCCCGAAACGCAAGGCCCCGGCGGACAGCATAAACTCAATGAATTCTTCCTTTAACACTTCCTTTAACTTTTCCATTCACTTTCCACGGTTAGCGTGCACCCTTTGCAGGGCAGGCCCATAGGCCGACCAACCCCACAACCATAGGCAAGATAGCAACCCCCACTTAAAGGTACACGTGTCTCGAACAGCAGACTTTACTTTCTTTTTTCTAGTCAAGGATTTGGCCAGGCTGTAGAATAAAAATATGCCCGTAATGGATGTCACTCTCGGAGATCTCAACTACACGTTAGGTGTAGGAGAAAACAATGTCTTTCTCCGTTTAGCCGGAAACCTATGCGGTGGCAATGCCGCTAAAGTATCTCAGATATTCCAGAGAACCATAACCCATGTACGCGGCAAACTTTTCTTAAGCCTACAAGGTTGCTATACCATTGATTCCCAGGCCTTGGCGGCTTTGGCCGTCCATCATAAGAACTTGAGCGATCGTTGCCGGGAAATGATTCTCGTGGATGTGCCATCCCAAATCTTACAAGCATTGGTCATCGGTCAAGTGGCGTCGCTCTTTGAAATCTTCCCCTCTTTGGCAGAAGCAGAAAAAAAGTATGGCAATGCCGTTAATTAATTAATCTCCCCGCTGTTCCTGGCAGTTCCCTCCCTCATTCAGCCTTCCTTTCCTAAAAATTCAGGCCTGGCACGTGATGTCCAAATCGATTTCTTGTATTTTGCCCTCTTTTCTTGGGAGAATAGACCATGTCCGTTTCTTATTCGGAACCCGCAGGTGCAACCAGCGGCAATGCTTTGCTGAAAAGTCTCAATCGCGACTTTATGCAATTGCACTTTGCCAAGGAAGATGCCTTTTGGAAGGAGAAGATGGGACTCATGGTAAAGGTCCCGGGGGATTTTGAAAAAAAGGAAATCCTTTTACAATCCTTTATTTCCAATCCCAAGTACTTGCCTTCTTTACGCAGTCAATTGGAAAGACAGGACCTCTCTCCCCTGGATCGCACTGGAATGCAAGGCTGGCTTCGCTTCTTCGAAGTCAATGCCATAGAAAATCCAGATGCCAAGGCCCTGGCCGATCGAATTATTGAAATGGAAGGCCGTTTACAAGCTAAACGCGGAAGCATGAAGCTCGGATACAAAAATCCGGTCAACGCCGAGTTTATTCCCGCCAGTTCCATAAAGCTCGGTTTATTGATGCGCACTGCACAATCCGAAGATTTGCGAAAGGCCGCGCACCAAGGTTTACAGTCCATTGAACTCGAAGTATTGAACAACGGGTTTCTGGACATCGTCCGCGAGCGCAACCGCCTTGGCCGGATGCTGGGTTATGAAGATTATTATGACTACAAAGTTTCCCGCAACGAGGGTTTTTCCAAACGCGTCTTGTTCGATATTCTCAAGGACTTAGAAAGCCAGACGCGCGAAGCCTGTAAATCATCCCTGAACCAATTGGTGAAACGTGTTGGACCTGCCGCGCGGGAGGGATGGAACTTTCTTTTCTTTACGGCGGGTGATGTCACTGCGCAAATGGATCCGTATTTCGGTTTCACCCAGGCCCTGGGACGGTGGGGCCGCTCCTTCACGGCTTTGGGGATCCGTTACCGCGGCGCGACTCTCACCTTGGACCTGCTCGACCGCAAGGGGAAGTACGAAAACGGATTCATGCACGGGCCCATTCCAGGATTCATCAACAATGGACAGTATCAGCCAGCACGAATAAACTTTACTGCCAACGCCATTCCCGGTCAACTCGGCAGCGGGCACCGGGCCACGGAAACCCTTTTCCATGAAGGCGGACACGCCGCTCATTTCAGCAATATCCTGATGCCGGCACCCTGTTTCGCTCAAGAATACGCCCCGACTTCCGTCGCCTTTGCCGAAACTCAGAGCATGTTCCTGGACAGTTTAATAGAGACTCCGGATTGGTTGATGCGCTATGCCCGCAACGATCAAAATGAAGCCATGCCGCTTGAATTGATCCGCCAGAACATCGCCAGAAAGCATCCCTTCAAAGCCTTCGGGATTAGAGCCATGCTCACCGTCTGTTTTGCAGAAAAAGCTATTTATGAAATGTCTGATGCCGCGTTGACTCCCGAAAACGTTTTAAAAACTCTGCGTGAAATTGAAAGTGAACTTCAATTTCTGAACTCAGGCACCAGGCCGGTTTTAAGCGTGCCCCATTTACTTTCCGGCGAATCATCTGCCTATTATCACGGCTATGTATTGGCGGAAATGGCCGTCCATCAAACGCGCCAATTTTTTATGGGTCGAGATGGAGTCTTGGTAGACAATCCTTCCGTAGGTCGAGATTTGGCCGAGCATTACTGGAAACCAGGAAATTCCAAAACCTTTTTGGAAATGATTCAAGGACTCACAGGTAAGCCCTTTGGTGCCGAAGCTACAGTGGAAATGGTCGCTAAACCTTTAGCGGAAGCACTTGCAGAGGCCCAATCTGTTTCGCAATCTCAAAACGGAAATGGAAATGGAAATAAAGCCAAACCTTCCACGGTACCGAAGGTGGATCTCGACGCCGTTCTTCGCATCGTACACGGCGATGAAATCATTGCCTCCAATGAAAATGGCGGAACCTTTGAAGAGGTCGAAAAATCATTCACAGCCTTTATGGCCGAGCGGGAATGAGGTAATACTCCCCAATCACAATTTGGTCGTCCTTCTCATCTAAATTAAGGCCACAGGCTACACCTATTACACCCGTACACGGGTCGAAATGCAAAACGCGACATTCCGAGAGAATACGCTCCGGCACCTTACATGGCGCTGGGCAAGACGCACTATCTCGAACCAGGGTTTCGCCCAACGGCAGCGTAACCACTGAATCGCGATTCAACCATTTTATCCGACTTTCAAATTCCCCGTCTGTATTTTGCGTCTCCATATCCAACATGTCCGGACGAGGCAAGTCGGCAAGCGTCTCCGATTCTTCTGTTGAAAAAATTGCGCGTTCTTTCGTCAATGCCACTCTGAGAATAGACCAGTGTAGAAAGCCTTCTTTGGTTCGCTGCCTGCCGATATCGGCGCAAACAAAAAACCGTTGCGCGCAGGTTCCCAAAGATGCCCAGGATTCGCAGTGCCCGGAATCCGGCTCTCGCATGGGTCCGCCCAATTTATCCAGATTGTAATAGGCGCCTTTGCGAGTACGCAAATCCACATTGGACCAAAGCGAATCCGAAGCGCTGCCCAAGCTGCGACCCGCTATGGACAAGGCCTGTCGACTGACCTGCAAGGCGGAATCCTTTTCCCCTAAATTCTGCAGGCATAATCCCAAGTCAATACGGGTCCTGGCGTCTAAGGTATCCAGCAGGGTAATTTCCTTATAGATATCGCAGGCTTGAACATACTTTTTCTGCCGGTAATACGTATTGGCCTTTTCCTTCATGGCCAATACCTTTTTGGCAAGTGGCAATGCAGAAGCGAGCGAGGCGAATAAAAATGGGAACAGCAGACTGCCAAGACCTAAAATTTTGCCGAAAATACAATTTGGAAAAAGCAACCGTGTTCGATAAATTCGCATCATGCTCCAAAAAACGCTCAGGATGAAATTTTAACTCCTCGCGATTGAGGCCAACCACCTTTTTCCCAGCCTGGATGTGGTAAAACTAAGTTGAAGGTAAAATTGCCGAGAAATGGGCTAAATTCTAATGTTAAACTTGACCAGCAGTTGCTGTTTGGACAGTATCCCACTAGCCGCGGAGTATAGATGCAAGGCCTTGATATTAAAGCGATCTACGGAGGTTTGGAAGCTAAGCATTCACATGCCCGCAAAACTTTAGGCAAGGCCTTAACCCTGGCTGAAAAAATTATCTGGTCGCATCTCCACGATTCCGCGCAACCAAAAATGGAGCGAGGAAAATCGTTCGCCAATCTGAAACCCGATCGCGTTGCCATGCAAGACGCTACCGCGCAAATGGCCATCCTGCAATTCATGCAAGCGCAAAAAGCCAAAGTCGCGGTTCCAACCACCGTGCATTGCGATCACCTCATCATCGCACGCGACGGAGCCACTAAAGATGTGGACATGGCCAATCATGAAAACAAAGAAGTTTTTGATTTCCTAAGTTCCGCCGCCCGAAAATATGGAATGGGTTTTTGGAAACCCGGCTCCGGCATCATCCATCAGGTGGTGCTGGAAAATTATGCCTTTCCAGGTGGAATGATGATTGGCACCGACTCGCATACTCCCAACGCCGGAGGCCTAGGAATGATGGCGGTAGGTGTCGGCGGTTCCGATGCCGTAGACGTCATGGTCGGCATGCCTTGGGAAGTTCTCTATCCAAAAGTCACAGGAATCAAGTTGACTGGAAAACTAAATGGGTGGACTTCCGGCAAGGACATCATTCTCAAGCTACTGGAA
>JAYSRH010000163.1:0-1801 GCA_043721115.1 Fibrobacteria bacterium
AAGCGGTAGTTCGAAAACCAAAACTAGAGCCCTGTCTTTGTTAATCGCCGCGCCTATTGCCGCTGCATTTCTGTTTCTCGGTTCCGGCTGTGTCATCACCGAAGAGAAAATTGATCAGGCCACCATGCTAGATGGTAACCTCGTCTTTGACAGCTTGTCCTATCTGGTGTCGGATTCATTTCCCAATCCCACCGATTCCATGAAAAACATGCCGGTGCTAATCGCTGCTCACGGATTCACCGCCACTACCTATGAATGGCAAGATTTTTCCAAGTACCGGGATTCTGTGGGAGGCTTTTTATTGTCACGTGTGCTTTTGGGTGGCCATGGGCGTACCTATGAGGTTTTTAAAAACAGCACATGGCAGGATTGGCAAGCTCCGATTCTGAAGGAGTATGAAAAACTGACGGCCTTGGGTTACAAAAATATCAGTTTGGCCGGATCCTCTACAGGCGGCGCCCTAATCATTGAACTAATGGCCAGAGGGAAACTCAATATAAATCCACCGCGAAACCTTTTTATGATCGATGCCATTGTGGTTCCTGGTTCAAAAATTCTGAGTATGATCGATATTCTTGGGCCAGCCCTAGGCAATAGTATTTCCGGGACGTCACCGGAAGAGGCCGCGCATTGGTATACCAACCGCCCGCAAGAGGCCCTCAATGAATTGATGGATGTGATCAGCCTCGTTCGCAATGATCTAGAGGATATTGTCCAATTGCCTCCCAAAACCGATCTCGTCATCTATAAAACCAAAGGCGATCAAACTGCCGACCCGATTAGCGGTCTATTGATGTACAAGGGTACCAAGGCCAGCTCTGGAGGTTCGCGAACGCTTAAAATGCTGGATTCAAAACGCCATGTATTCACACGGGGCACGGGTCGCGACAATTGGACCGATGCCGATAAGAAATTGCAGTTTAGAGCTTTTGATGAAATCAGGCTGAAGATGTTGGGATTGCCTATTGTGAATCCTTTGTAAAGGAATGCTCCAAAATTAGGCATCGGAGTACACTTTCCAGGACCTTTCGAAAAAGGCAGTTTCCTAAAGAATGAATTGTCCACAAGAAGCCGGATGGCCCTCAGGCTCTACCCCTGTCGGGTTTTTATTGCGCTTAACCAAGGCTTTACACATTTTCGGGGCGCCTTCCTATGAATTGGAGCGCACGGTTAATTCCTTGTCTGCCAAATTGGGTTTTCAAGTTCAGGCTTTTGCATTGCCAACCATGATCACGTTAGCGCTGTTCGATCAAGATCGATATTCCACCTTTCTTATCCGAGTGGAACCGGGTGAAATAAATCTGGGAAAATTAACCCGAACCCAGGCATTGGCGTTTGCGGTTTTGCAGGATGAAACTGATGTCGAACGCGCGGCGCAGGAACTCGAAAATATTTTTCTCGATCCAGTGATTTGGGGAAGGCTCGCTTCCGTTCTCAGCTTCGGAATGGTTTCTGCAGGCGTAGCCAGGATATTCAATGGGGGATGGAAGGAAATCGTTTCCGGAGGCTTGATAGGAATCCTGGTTGGCGTGCTGTCTTTAAATGCGGGTCGGAACCGGATTTTTTCCCATTTGTTTCCGACGTTGGCTTCCGCCTTGGCCGCCTTATCCGCCTATATCTTAGCGTATTTACTGGGACACGACTCCGTTTACTCCACATTGCTATCAGGCTTGATCGTGCTTTTGCCAGGTTTGACGATTACCGTAGGTTTGGCCGAATTGGCCACGCAAAACCTGGTTTCAGGCACGGCACGTTTGGCGGGTGCTGGAATTCTTTTTGTGCAAATGGGATTTGGTGTGGT
>JAYSRH010000164.1:0-1797 GCA_043721115.1 Fibrobacteria bacterium
TGGGTAACTTCCAGGATTTCATTCACATATGACTTTTTCCGGCCAGCCTGAAGGGCAAACTCAAGGTTTTTCCGTACATCCATATTTGGGAACAACGCGAAATCCTGGAAAACCAAGCCCGCCCGCCTTTCTTGAGGCTTGAGATTGATACCCGTTTTGCTGTTGTACCAGGTATTGCCACCCACTTCAATCCATCCTGAATCTGGTTTTACAAGGCCCGCAAGCATTCTCAATATTGTTGTTTTACCTGCCCCTGAGTTGCCATATAAGGCGATTAATTCTCCTTTTGAAACTTCAATTTCTGCACATAAATCAATTTCACCGTTAATGGAATCTATGCGCTTGCGGAGGGAGAGTTTAATCACGACGGGAAATGTTCTGTCAGAAGGGCTTTGAAAGTTTCCGATTCACGGTATAGAAAATAAGTAAAATGAAAAAGGAAAGTCCGAAAAGAAAAAGTGAATAGAAATGGGCGGGGCCGAACCTTAGGGATTCAACTTCATCGAAAATTGCAATGGAAGCGACCTTGGTTACTCCAGGGATATTCCCACCTATCATCAATACAACCCCGAATTCACCCATTGTATGGGCAAAGGTGAGGACGGCACCACTGAGTAAAGCTGGTTTTAGGTTTGGTAAGGCCACGTTAAAGAGCACCTGCAATGGAGACTTACCAAGGACATAGGCCGCTTCGGCCAAGGAGGGGGGTAGACTTTCAAATCCAGCAACCACAGGGTTCATCATAAATGGAAGACTAAATAATACGGATCCTAGAACTAGGCCGGGAAATGAAAAGGCGAGTGAAATATTGAAAGTTTGAAGTAAGAAATGACCAGGTCCGTAGGCTGGACTGAAAAGAAGGAGCAAATAGAAACCAAGAACGGAGGGTGGCAGGACCAATGGCATACTGACCAGCGCATGTAATGGGGCACGAATCCGGGCGGGTACTCGGCCAAGCCACCAAGCCAATGGCACTGAAATTACTATAAGGATGAGAGTGGTAAGAGTCGCCAATTTCAGCGTAAGCCAAATCGGCTCAAAATCAAATGAAGTCATTGCTGTCCGCCAAACTTACTTCTGTGGATTTGATTAACGCTACCACATTCATACCTTGAATAAGTTTGAGTTCTTGATAGGCACGCAAGGTTATAAGCGCGTGAAGTCTGCCGCCTTCCCATTCCAAGGCAAGGTGGCATAAGATATTGCCTTTAGTTACGGATTTAATTTCACATGGAATACGGTTGCGGATGCTTAAACCCATAACCGGAGGCAAACAAATCGAAGCCTCTGATTCTTTAAAAAAGACCATAACTGGCATGCCGATTTGCATGTACGCGCACGTGTTGGCGGACTCCAAAACCAGTGCCGAAAGAGTAATGCCGAATGCATTAACTTCAACTAAGGAAATTTCCCCTTCGGAAATAACAGCGGTAACGATGCCCGATATTTTATTCACGATTTAAATCTTTCCGCGTTTCATGGCGCAGAACCAGTACTTAACAACCACCGACTAAAGTCGGTGGGTTAAAATTACGGACTGAAAGTCCCTCCAAAGAAACGCGCAAAGCGCGTCTATGGCTCCACATCGAATCCCTCCATCGGCTTGGTTTCAAAATGGTGCTCCAAATACTCCTTTATCATCTCCTTGGATAATTCACCCGCCGTCACACAAAAATAACCCCGAGCCCAAAAATGCCTCCCCCAATATCGCTTTTTCAAATGGGGAAACTCTTCGAAAATCTTTGCCGCAGAACGACCTTTTACTCTCCGCATTATATCAGATGGTCCAATCTCGGG
>JAYSRH010000165.1:0-4457 GCA_043721115.1 Fibrobacteria bacterium
ATATACCGGTAGACGGTATCCATCCTGCCTAGTGAATCGTAAGAATAGAAGGATGCGGCCAAGCGCCAGTCTGCGGCTGTGGCGAATCCCGGGGCTGTGCATTCGGGGTTGGTGTAATACTCCGCCACGACTTTGCCGTGGGTGTTTTTGAGGTTGGACACGTTTAAGCCCATGGTGGCTAGGTTCACGTGCGTTTTCGTTTGCCAGTCTGATGTGTTTAGAGCGTCGTAAAAAGTGCCTTTCTCTAGGGGTTCGGCCGGGAAGCCTTGGCTGTTCTGCACGGCTGCGTCTGTCCAGGCGTAGGCTGTCTTCCCGGATTCGGTGAGGCGGCCTAGGGCATCGTATTTGTAAGCTATCATGGCAGTAGGGGCTCCAGTCTCGGCTGGATGCACAAAGCGGAGTTGGCCTTTATCATCATAGAGAAATTGGGTTTCTCCCCGATCGGCGTCATAGGTCAGGAGGGCCCGTCCTTGGCCATCATATTCCGTTTGGGTGAGGCTGCCGCCGGGGCTTACTGTTGAGGTGAGGCGGTTGAAGGAGTCGTAAGCGTAGTCGGTTTGATTCCAACTGGTGCCGAGTTGCTGGCCCGATCGCATCAGCAAGCCCTCGGCATTGGTGTAGGACATGGAATAGCGTCCTTGCCTGTTGCGATTCCATTGGAAGAGGAGTCCATCAGCCCCGGCACTCGGGCCAACTATTTCCGAACCTTGGGGTGGAATGAATTGCTCTGCGACCAAGGCCCAGCCGGTTTTATCGGTGTGTCCGCTGGACATTTGATATCCGGTTCCTGGGAGGGCGGATTCGGAAAAGGTATTTTCACCTGGAAGCGGATATTGGGCTTGGCTGTAAAAATTGGTTTCACCGGGGTATTGCGCTTCGAAGGCATCCGGGTCGACAGTTGGCAAATCGTAGAAAGTTGCCGAGGGAATGGGCCGAACGGGTGGGCTATGTATGACCATTAAATCGAGGTAGGGCTGGCTGCCTTTGACGATGCCTATGATTTCGAAAGGGACTGGGAGGCCTGCTTGGTCCTTATAAGCCGCGAACTCTTCATTGACGGAGACGCCAAGTGGGGCCAAGGTTTGAGCATCGGCGACAACCACATTTAAAGTGATGGTCCCGATTTGACTTTTTGGATGGGCGGATACCCAATGTTTCAAGGATTGATAGGCTTCCGCCATCGTGGGGAAATCATAGGCCAGGTTTTCACCGGCGGATTGTGTACCCACTGCGAGTAGTGAAAGGTTGGAGAAGTCTTCCAGCTTTTCCACAACAAGTGGCAGATATTTTTTCACGGGTCGTCTATTTTGATCATAGGTGGTAAACATAACGAGATCTTTATCCTTGTCACTAACTACCGTTTGCTCGGAAACTCCATTGGCATCGAGTAACGAGCGGGTTTCCGTAACGGCACCGGTTCCCGAATTGGACTGAATGAGCATGTTATCGAAGTAGAATACATTTTCGCTACTCTGGGCGCTCAAAATCTTTAGAGGTGTTACCTTGATAAAGCTGGCCCCTACCGGCACAGTAAAAGACTGGGCATATATTTTCCACGAGTCTGAGGCTCGTTGTAAGGCTAATTCATAAGTAGCCAAGAATGCCGTTCCCAGGGATGTCTTGCTCTCGTCGAAAAATTCTATTACTGGAGTCGTTTCGCCAGTGCCGGCTGTTGAGAAATGAGCATTAACCCATATAGAGAAGGCATAAAGTTTGCCTTCTTCGACTCGCAGAAAGTCGGTGATGGCGCTATTGCCGGAAGAAACCGCACCTGGAACAACTTTCAATACAAAATCACCGGAGGGTGCGCCATCAAATTTGAATTTACAGTCCACGGTTGAAAGGCCACTTCCGGTCAAGGGCATACAAGTTTCATCCGCATCCCGTTCGAAGCTCCAATTCGAAACCATATTTCCATCCAAAAAATCCCAGGAATATTGCTTGGCAACTTGCGCGCCAAGATTCGCAATCAGACTCAATATCAAGAATACAAGGTTGAGCCAAACATTTCTTTCGATGCGCATAGCCTCAGTCCTCGATTCTCTTGTAAGCAGTCACCGAGAACGCTCGTCCGCGATCATCCTTTACTCCGAGCAGGCTGCCCCAGGCATCGTAACGGAAATAGGATGGACTGTTCTCGACATTGCTCCGACTGCTAAGCCGCATTTTATCGTCGAAAGTTTGGCTTTGCATTGAGGCATCTGAAGGATACACGCGAAGGTCATCGACAAAAACCGGTAAGGCATTTAGTGCAGGGCCCGCCTTTCCAAACCAAATACGCAGAAGCGGATTTGAAGTCAAATCACTGGAAACAAATGGTATGGAATTGAGTACATCCCATGTGATCAGCCTCTCCACTTTAAACCATTTATTGAATGGGAAATTGCCTTCGTGGGCTGCCTTATATTCTGCAATGAGATTTATGCCTTGCGTGGGTGCAGAGTTTATATTAGCCCGAAATTCAATACCCGCTGCCGGCAATGGATTATTGTCAGGAGTTCCTTTCACATACATCCAACCGGAAACGATTAATCCTGCCTTGCGATTCCAGAAATTCTCATCGCGCCTAAAGGAGATATTGACCGATGGTCCATAGGCCTCTGTAGACTTGATGCTTCTCGTTCCAGTATGAGCCATCTCAGTAGAAATCGTCTCTTGGGTTTCCCAGTCGCCAAAAGCACCTCGTCCTGGTCCGGAAATTTCTTCTTCACCATCCAAGAACGTGCAAACAGCCTTAGATGCATTTTGCACGGAGGCAATGGATAAACCCTCCCTGCCACTGTAAAAAGTTGTGGACAGTATATTTAGAGCGGATGTTAAAGTGGGGCCACTGTGCTTGGACAATGTCGAGGATTCATCTTTAGCTCTCTTTAATATTTCCGAGCCTTTTATCCATTTGCCTTGACTGGAATAATCTGTCGCAACTGGAACAGTCCCTGACAGAGTTGATAAACTCGAGACGCCGGATTCTTTGGGCTTCCACATATATTGGGCAGCAGGGTAACCGAGGTCCGTATATGTAAATATTTGTGAAGAAACTGCTCGACGGGAATTGGCCAGGGCCACTGGCTCAGCCCCAATCATTGTTGGATCCAGCCAACGGAAATTGACTAAGTTTGCACAAGGATCATCTGGGTTAGGACCTGTGCAAGGGTCTGCTTTTAAAAGATAGGATGCTGTCTGTACCGGCAAACTTCTGGTTCGTGCATCCCCAAATTCATGGGCGAAACGGATTGCAGATACTTGATAATCCTTCCCATTTTTGACAACAGAAATTTGCGGTTGACCATTCTTTAAGTCCGGCAACGTGTATCGAGTTTCACTTCCTAGGGTGGCATCAAAATAGAACTGCTCCTTGGCTGCTTTCGTAAGCAAGGGAATCGTGATGACATCCTGCAACTTGGTCCCATCCAGTCCAGTGCTAATCGTCAAGGATTTATAAAACATCCTGGAGCGAGTGTCTCCGGGTCTGTTTCCTGTTCCTGTAGTGGAAATATTGCTTGACCTAGTAGCCGATACCATACCTTGAAAAATGCGGTTGCTCCCTAACATGGGATCCTTGGGGATATAATCCACTATATAGTCCGTCGTGTTCTTGACGCTCGCTGCAACATTGGTCACAACTACCCTATTCATATTGGGTGTTTTTCCGGAAAAATTCATTTGTGGCGAATCTGGGTAGGTGATGTCCAAGCGCTTTAGCGAACCATCAGCGAGGGAAGACAAAGTTCCTTTTGATGAAACCACTACGCTCGTCACAACGCTTGGAGGTGGCATGGTAGGACCAACCAGCCTTCCCGCATAATCTCCAATAAATTGCAAGAGGCCGGTAAGTTTAGGTTTTGCAGGAACACTGATATCCTGTCCGATGGCCAAAACGCCGGTGCTTAATAGTAAAGCCGACATTCCGGTCCATGCCATGGGAACAGACAACCACTGCGCCTGACCAGAAACGTCATTCATTGTCCCGAATACGTAGGTCAATAGCGCTGTGCCTGAAGGAGGAACCGTTGGTTTTGCTGCAACGCCCAGATATTTATCGCCTTGAAGGATAAAGTTGTAAATGTTGCTAGAAGCCGAACCCGTTGGATTGAGGCTTCCGGCCAGAGCCGGGAAAAGCGGAATACCAGATGGATCAACTTTATACAGAAAACTGCTGCCAGTAACAGGATAAAAATTCAAATTTGGCGCGACTACAGCGGGTTGAAACGATTTTACTCTAAGAGAAATATCCGACATCGTCTCAAGGTGAAAATATCCATCAAGAATTTTTGCGGAAGTATTTGCATTCACTCCGGTATTTATTTTGACCGGTGTAGAAACCTGCCAGGTTTTAGTATCTATGAAGTAGTAGTCAAAAGATTTTGTATTTTCATTCCGATACAAGAAGAAATTATCACCCAAAAAAATATGAGCGCCATAAGCTTCTGTCGCCACCTTATCCAATTTTTGCTGGT